>JAOZIC010000069.1:0-7590 GCA_026014605.1 Candidatus Bathyarchaeota archaeon | reverse complement strand
GTTCCCGATATACCCGCCAACCTCGGTAACCTCACTGTTTGTCAACAATTCGATGCCAGGGTGTTTACCCACATCAGACATTTTTGGCGCCAAGATACATATGGAACAATCCATAGTTGGGAAAGTCTTATCGATTTGAGCCATTTTGCCACCGATGCTGGGTTTTTTCTCCACAAGATAAACTTTGTAACCAGTATCTGCCAAATCTAAAGCCGCCTGAATACCAGCAACCCCTCCCCCTATGACTAACGCCTTTCTTGTCACCGGAACAACCGCCTCTATTTGCGGTTCTAGCAATGCCGATTTTGCAACAGCCATATGCACAAGGTCCCTAGCTTTCGCTGTAGCCTTTTCTGGTTCGTACAAGTGCACCCAACTACAGTGCTCCCGAATATTTGCCATCTCAAACAGATACTTGTTTAGTCCAGCTTCTTCACAGGTTCTTCGAAAGGTTGGCTCATGAAGCCTCGGCGTGCATGAAGCCACAACAACTCGGTTAAGGTTATGTTCTTTGATGTCTTTTTTGATTGTTTCTTGTCCTGGATCAGAGCAGGTGTACAAATTATGTTTCGAAACAACAACGTGGGGAAGGGTTAAGGCATATTCTGCTACATCTGCACAGTCCACTGACCCGGCTATGTTTTTTCCACAGTGACAAACATAAACGCCGATTCGGGGTTCTTCTTTTGTATTGGATGAAATTTTAGAAACCTCCTTTTTCAACCCCAAAAACTTTGTCAACAACTTCGAGTGGACCCAAGGGTAGACCTCGCAGGTAATAGTCTATTGAAAACGCTGCTTGTTTCCCAGCAAGTATAGCTTCCATAAGTGTTGCTGAACCTAAAGCGGCGTCGCCTCCGGCGAAAATGCTTGGAGAGCTTGTTTCTAGGGTAAATGGGTTTGTTGCTATGGTTTTTTGTTTTGTTATTTCAACAGTTTTTGGCAAAAACACTGTGTTTGGGAATTGACCTATTGCCAAAATTACAGTGTCAGTTTCTATCACAAACTCAGAGCCTTCAACTGGAACTGGTTGTCTACGGCCAGTTACATCTTGCTCGCCTAAAGCCATTTTCACACATTCAATCTTGGTTACTTTCCCGTTTTCGCCCAAAATACGTTTAGGCGCAACCAGAAACTCGATTTTTATGCCTTCTTTTTCAGCCTCTTTGAGTTCCCAAGGGCTTGCAGGAATCTCTTCGGAGGATCTTCGGTATAAAATTGTGACTTCTTTGGCTCCGAGTCTTAAAGCGGTTCTTGCTGAATCAACAGCAACGTTGCCTCCGCCAATTACTGAAACGCGGTTTAGCAACTTGACATCTTTTTTGTTTGTTTTTTCCAAAAAATCAAGAGCATTGAACACGCCGCTTAATTCTTTGCCTTCAATGGTTAGGTTTTGGTCTTCGTGAGCGCCTGTGGCAACAAAGATTGCGTCGTATCCTTGTTCTAGTAACGTTTTTACATTCAGTTTTCCGCCAATGGGCATGTTGGTTTTAATTTCTACTCCTAAATCGGTTAGGCGCATGATGTCGAAATCAATTAGTTTCTTAGGAAGCCGATATTTTGGAATGCACCGTCTTAACATTCCACCAGGTAAGGGTAATGCTTCAAAGACTGTTACAGAGTAGCCTTTTTTGGCTAAATCGTGGGCTGCACTAAGCCCAGCAGGACCTGAGCCGATGATGGCAACTTTGTTTTCGTTACTTTGGATAACAGAAGCATCTTCCGTGTTTTCAGGGGTGTAATTAAGAACTGCTTGTTGAATAGCCTCTGAGACTATTTGTCGATTTTTTATTACACGTTCTGGGTGGAAACAAACATAGCTGCATGAAACTGGAAGCGGAATGTTTTTTCTAATTATTTCAAGAGCTCTATGGAATCCTTCCATGTAGCCACATTCTACTGCGAATCGTCTAACTATTTGGAAGATTTCTGGCAGGTTTAGGTTCTGTGGACATCGTCTGTAACAGTGATAACACCAAGCACAAAGCCACAGTTGTGGTGATTTTAAGACTTTCTCATCGCCACGGGGAATGTTGTGCAGAAGTATCCTTGGATTATAAAACTCGGGAAGCAGTTTTGCCATTGGACAAATAGCAGTGCAGATACCGCACCCGCTACAGTATTTTAGCTTTTCAAAGTCCAGAAGGTCACCTAGAACGGTCTCTAAACTTGGGCGCTTTTCGTTTCCCTCTAACTCGTCTTTAGGCACATGCATTGGGTGTAATATTTTTGTTCATCCTCCGTTTTGTTTCCAAAATACAGACTTAACTGGGTGCAGATTCTGTTGGAACCTCGTGTTCTTCAACAAAATCGATGGCATCGCTTAGCCATTCCAGAGTTTTTTCAATTTTTCCTCGTGACTTGGGAACTATAGAACCAAGTTTTTTCTTGACAAACATACCGTAGATAAGAATCTCTATTGGGCTATACTCAGAAAAAGCCTCAAGCAGAAGCTTCAAAGACTGCTCTATGTTTTCTGTCTTTTCCGGAGCAGGGTGATCACTGGAAATTTCTGACAGCTTCATGTTTTCTTTAATCAGCTTGTTTGCTGTGGCGTTTCTGATGTTTTCGTTAAATGCTTCATGAGTGACCAGTTCTAACGCTTCTTCTGGACACCATTTAACACATTGGGGGTCTCCGTCACACAGATCGCATACCATTACTGTTTCTTTTTCTACATTTAACGTAATAGCGCCATACGGACAGGCTTTCATGCACCAACCACAGCCATCACATTTTTCTTCGTTAACCATTATGACGCCTGTGCTTTCAGATTGGGTAAGACAGTCACGCGAACAAGCGATTACGCACGGAGCATTTTCGCAGAACCTACAAACCACCGCCATGTTAAGAAGTTGATACAAACGCAGCATCTTTATTCGTGAATGGCGAGGGCTATACACGTTTTCACGTTTTATTGCGCAGATTAGTTCGCATGTTCCGCAACCTGTACATTTCTCAAGGTCGGCTGCGATGAATCTTTTTTCAGGTACTGCAAATTGTTTTGAGGATTGCATGTTTTTCTCCTTCAAAAAACAGTTGTTTTTGGTCAAATCCGTGAGGTTACCTCAGTTTTTTCTTTGTGAGCCTCTAACTTTGAGCCGCAGTATGGACAAAACTTATAGTGTCTTGGAAAAGTGTGGTGGCTACAACCAAACGGACATTCCATTGCTATGAAATGGTTTGTTTTAAGTCGAGAAGCAGTCATGTATTACATCAAATAAATAAGTGAAAGATAATTGGGGTAAAACTTTGGGTTGCATTTTATGGAGTATTGGAATTCTAGTCACAATGAACGTTACCTTTCTGTATGGTGATAATTCGATATTTTTTGGCAGCAAGAAATAGTCACATTAATTGTAACTTATTCCATTTAGATATAAACAAAACGTGCAACTAAAAAAGAAAAACGCAAGATATTCACAGGAAGTAAATTGAATGGTGGGCCTGGAGAGATTCGAACTCTCGATCTTTCGGTTATCAGCCGAACGCTCTAGCCAAACTGAGCCACAAGCCCGCAACCACATCATAAAATTAGTTCATTTATTAAAGCATTTTGCGTGTTCTGGTTGTTTGGTTTGGGTTTTTGGTTGGGTTTGGTGTTTTTTTGGTTTGTGTTGGTTTTGGTGTTTCGCTCCCTAAATCTGTTCAATGTTTTTTGATTTAATAGGATAATCGTTCAGTTTTTCGAAAGGTATATATACAGATTATCAATATTATTGTTGTTGCATGAATGTTAGTTCAGTAGTGTAGAAAAACTAAAAGATGACAAACGATGCCAGAACACATCATTCATTTCGATAGTGAATCGGAAAGAAACAACTTCCTACGACACTACATGAGAACCGAAATCAGATGTGAAATATGCGAAAGCACAAACTTCAAAGCAGAACGAAACGCCCCAGAACAAATAATGCTCACATGCGTAAACTGCGGTTGGACACACATGATAGGGCCAGAAACATTCGGCGAAAACAAGGTTTACCTCAAGTTCTGGGCTGAAGAAAAACAAACCGAATAAAAATAGTGTGCTAGATTTCGTCCCCACATAGAGGACAAAACGTGTCGTAACCAAGAAACTTGGCCGCACTTTTAGCAGAGACTCCATACAAAACAAATGGAGTGTTTTGCCGTTTACATTCTTCAATTAAAGAGAACATAGTTCCGTTAATCAAAGTGCTTCCAGTAATACAAACAACGTCGGCTTTTTTTATCAACTTGGGGTTCAGTTTCCTTGGCAAAATTTTAATTCCAAATCTTGTTTTTCCAACATTTTGTGGGTTCATGTCTGTAACATAAACGTCCTTAAACGCACAAACCAGTTCCTTGATGTGACCCGGTTGATAACCCACATGAAGTATTTTCACGTCCCCAAAACGTGTTTTAATATACTTAACAAGCAGTTTTCCACACTTTTCAGCGTCTACACCGCGGCAGTGAACGGTTCGGGGAAGTCTTCCAGAAAGGTGCATGATTGCGTTTAGTGCTGCAAAGAAAACTGCACGGTTTTGTGAGGTTTTCAAATCCAAGTTCAGAACATCTTTTACCAGTCCCTTGAAAGGCACAGGAGCATCAGTGAAAACTTGACCATACACCGAGCACAGTTCACAGTGCAGTATGACTTCTTTTCCGCGCATCAACGCGTACTCGTTGGATGGGAGATTTGCCCAATCACGTGTTAGAACCTTGCAATCCACAATTTCGTTTTCCAGCTCAAGCAACTTCACCAACTGGAAAGAACAGTTACGCAAAGCTTCGTACTGACAATGGTTTGAGTTATACGCCATCTGTTAACTACACACACCACAAGACAACATATTCTTCTCACATAAAATATGTTTAACGTGGTTCTCCTTACTAACTTCTTTGAAACTATGTGGCTTATTATTCAAGTGAAAATGTTTGTCTGCAATAATCAAACCCAGTTGACATCTCGGACCAACAACAAAACAGCATAAAAACGCGACTAATTCAATCTAAAAAGGCCGTGCCACCAAAGAAAACAGGTTATAAAATCCGCTATCTTTTAATCATAAAGCTGATATCTATTGTCGGTAAGGGCCCGTAGTCTAGCTTGGATAAGGCGTCGAGTCACCTAAAAAGTGATGCGCAAGCCTTCGGAGCCGAAAATCCAGGGTTCGAATCCCTGCGGGTCCGCCACTTCTACATTTATTCAATAAAAACAGGTTTTTTTAAAAAATTTTTCAAGTATGCTGCTGCGTGTTTAACAGTTGACGCCACAAAAGATATATTTGCGGAATATTTTGTGTTCGCTCAGAAAACATAGACAGGTGATGGTATGAGTACAGACTCCCTTCCAGTGGAATTAAAATACTGGCCAATTAAAAGGTATATGGATACCTACAAAAAATCCGTTGATAACATTGAAGAATTTTGGGAACAAGAAGCAAGAAAACTTGACTGGTTTAGCACTTGGGACCGCGTATTAGATTGGGACATCCCCTTTGCAAAATGGTTCCCTGGTGGTATGCTAAATGCATCTTACTTGTGTGTTGACAAGCACCTCAAGAATTGGAGACGAAACAAAGTCGCCATTTACTGGGTAGGTGAAGACGGCGAAGAAAAAACCCTTAGTTATCTGCAACTACACAAAGAAGTAAACAAGCTGGCCGCTGCCCTGCAGGAAATGGGTGTTAAAGACGGCGACCGTGTTGCGTTCTACTTGCCAATGATTGTTGAATTGCCAATAGCCATGCTTGCATGTGCCAGATTGGGTGCAATTCACACTGTTGTATTTTCTGGATTTAGCTCACAAGCATTAGCAGACCGAATTAATCACACCGAAGCGAACGTGGTTATCACTGCTGATGGTGGTTTTAGGCGAGGAAAAATCATTGAACTAAAGAGCATTGTTGACGATGCAGTGAAAGACACTCCTTCAGTCAAGAAAGTACTAGTTGTCAAACGAACAGGCCACGATATCGAAATGCAAGAAGGCCGAGACGTCTGGTATCATGACGTTGTAAGACACCAAGAGAAAACGGTGCCTCCTCTACCGGTTGAAAGTACACACCCACTGTTCATTCTGTACACTTCTGGAACTACTGGAAAACCAAAAGGTATCGTCCACAGCACTGGAGGTTACTTGGTTTACATTAACTCGGTTTACAGAACGGTTTTCAACATCCAAGAAGACAGCGTCTACTGGTGTAACGCAGACATCGGATGGGTCACAGGCCACAGCTTCATTGTCTATGCGCCTTTGCTTAACGGTGCATCTATCGTCATGTATGAAGGTGCTCCAGATTACCCAACCCCAGACCGCTGGTGGCAGATAATCGAAGACTACAAGATCACAACCCTTTACACTTCACCAACCGCAATCAGGATGTTCATGGCCCTTGGCGAAAAATGGGTCAAAAAACACGACCTAAGCAGCTTATCTATCTTGGGAAGTGTCGGCGAGCCAATCAACCCAGAGGCGTGGATGTGGTACTTCAAGAACATCGGTGGAGAACGGTGCCCAATTGTTGACACTTGGTGGCAAACAGAGACTGGTGGAATCATGATTTCTCCAGCTCCCGGAATTGGACTTGTTCCACTTAAACCAGGTTCAGCAACATTCCCGCTTCCAGGCATCGACGTAGACGTAGTTGACGAAAACGGTAAACCAGTACCAGACGGCGTAAGAGGCTACATAATAATCAAGAAACCATGGCCAGGAATGGCACTAACAGTATACAAGGACCCAGCCCGATTCAAAGAAACCTACTGGACACGATTCCCAGGAGCATACTACGCAGGCGACTACTGTATGCGAGACGACGACGGATACCTATGGCTTCTAGGACGAGCAGACGAAGTACTCAAAGTAGCAGGACACAGGCTTGGAACAGTTGAACTTGAAAGCGCAATGGTTTCACACCCATCAGTAGCAGAAGCAGCAGTAGCAAGCAAACCACACGAAATCAAAGGAGAATCAATTGTAGTCTTTGCGGTTCTCAAAGAAGGCATCAGCCCAAGCGATGAGCTAGCCAAAGAACTGCGAACTCACATGAGAAACACTGTTGGTCCATTTGCTACGCCTGAGAACATCTATTTTGTCACCAAACTGCCCAAGACTCGAAGCGGTAAAATCATGCGAAGAGTCCTCAAAGCACTTGTTGCGGGTCAATCAATCGGTGACATCTCCACATTGGAAGACAAAGCTTCAGTAGAAGAAGCAAAACAGGCGTTCGAAGAATTCCAAAGATTAACGAAGAAGTAACATTCTTCGCTTTTCTTCCATTCTTCCCTTTTTTATTTTTTTATCTCTTTTTAGTACTCTAATGTATGTGTGAACTTTAAACACAGTTTTGTGTGCTGCACAAAATTTCAGAAAAAAACCTAGTTTTCAACAATCCACTGTTATTAGACTACTAATATGCAGCAAGAAAGTGTGAAAAACTGCAGTATTGTCTGAACAAAAAATTGACCGCTAAAGAAAAAGCGGTGTCTAAAATAAAAATGAAAAATGTTTGGCAGGTTAGACTAGTTTTATCCTGTTTAGGGTTTTTGTCTGCCATGAGCAGCGCCTGATTCTTGTGGTTTTTCCGTATCCACATGCTGCACAACGTTTTTCCGTTACAT
>JAOZIC010000205.1 GCA_026014605.1 Candidatus Bathyarchaeota archaeon | reverse complement strand
GCGTTCTTTCAAGTTTATGTGAAGCATTAGATGTTAGAGTTCCGTTTACTGGTTTGGCTCTTGGAGAAGTTTTTGACAGATTCAAAGCAGGCTTAGATTCACAAAAAAAGATTTTCATCGTCGTACTTGACGAAATAGATGCTTTAATAAAAGTTCGAGGCGACACCCTACTTTATGAACTGACACGGGTTAATGAGACTCTTCGTCACGGCAGAACATCCATAATAGGAATTTCAAACGATCTGCGATTCAAAGAATTTTTAGACCCCCGAGTTCTAAGTTCACTAAGCGAAGAAGAAATTGTTTTTAGGCCGTACGACGCAGCGGAACTCCAAGACATCCTTTGGAGACGTGCCCAAATCGCTTTTTCGCAAGGCGCGCTACTTGACAGCGCAGTAGCTTTATGTGCTGCATTAGCTGCTGCCGAGCATGGTGACGCAAGACGCGCTTTGGACCTTCTTCGTGTAGCGGGCGAACTTGCAGAACGTGATGGCGCAGATTGTGTTAGTGAAGAAAACGTGCGGCAAGCCGAAAAACGTGTAGAGCATGATAGAATTGTGGAAGTTTTAGAAAATCTTCCTGTACACTCCAAACTGGTGTTATGTAGCGTTTACCTTTTGGGCAAAACAAAAGTCAGCTACACAATAACAGGTGACATATACGGGATTTACTGTGAACTTTGTGAACAATCCGGAGTTTCCAGTCTAACTCAACGACGAGTAAGCGGGCTAATCAGTGAATTAGACATGGTTGGGCTGTTAAACGCACGAGTTGTTAGTATGGGTCGACACGGTCGAACAAAGAAAATTCGTTTGGGAATTGGTCGAAGCCTTGTTAGAAACGTGTTTAATAACAGTGACCGTTTTCGGGAACTGTTAGGTTATGTTCCACACTGTTTTGCGGAAGCTCCATAAACCAATCCTTTACTAAACCCTTTCACCATTTATCGGTGAAATCTATTGACGAAATTTTGGACGTCTGAAGGTTAACTATTGGCAAGATTCCTGGAGTAGGAACTAAACCCATTTTTTGTTGGAAATCTGTTTGGTCTTGCCATGCCCCCGAATTCACTATTAATGTTCCCCTGTAACTGTTACACTTCAAAACGTGCACATGACCCGCATGCAGTATGTCTGGAACCCGCTCTATAACCATGAAATCCCGTTTTTCTGGCGCAATCGGGGTTCTTTCACCATAAATCGGAGCTAAGTGTCTGCCTTGTAGCAAAAGTTTCATCGATTTATCTGGAGTATCAAAACTGACATTTGGTGCGACACCTGCTACATCGTCTAAACTGCGTCCATGAAAAACAAGTAATTCAACTCCGTGAAGACTCACTGTGGACGGGTTTCCCAGTGAATGTATTTTCCGGGCTTCATGCAGTGGCTCTGCGTATTCTTTAGGGATTGCAGGTTGTGGTAACGCTTTTCTTGATGCGTCGTGGTTGCCTGGAATGATTATTACTTCTATGTGCTCAGGGACCTGTTCAAGCAACTTTGCGGCTTCTTGATATTGCTCGTATATGTCTGCGATTATCAGGCTTTCTAGTTGGTCTGGGTAAATTCCTATACCGTCTACGATGTCGCCTGCTACTACCAAATATTTGATGTGCCCCGCTATTTCTCTCAATTTATCATTGCCGTAATTGCCTTGTAGCCACAGCAAAAATCTGTTGAATTCTTTTTCCATAAATTTGTCGCTACCAACATGAATGTCTGACATCAGAGCTGCATAAACTGGGATTGGTGCTCTGTGGGGCGTTTTTTGTGGTATTTCGGGTAAGATGAAGTCTTTTGCTACAATCAGGTCGTTATTTCCTTTTACACCCTTTATACAGACAACTTGGTCTGAGAGTATTGACCGAGCTTTTTCAATGATTTCGTTTTCTACGTTTGAAGACACGAGTACAGTCGCAGTGGCTTCTAAATCTTCAACTCTCACGAAGAGTCTATCTTTAGATTCGATTTTCTCTGTAACCATACCGATAACGTTGACTTTTGTTTTAACTGGAAG
This sequence comes from Candidatus Bathyarchaeota archaeon, assembly GCA_026014605.1. Lineage (GTDB taxonomy): Archaea > Thermoproteota > Bathyarchaeia > Bathyarchaeales > Bathyarchaeaceae > Bathyarchaeum. The sequence goes on along the minus strand of JAOZIC010000205.1, from coordinate 112 downwards.
TTTCAACGCCGCAGTTATCGACACTGCGTCTTTGACATCCAATCTTTTTCTAAGTACTTTTTTTAACCTATCAAAACGGTCTTGAAAATACTCTAAATATTCGTTTATTGAA
>JAOZIC010000046.1 GCA_026014605.1 Candidatus Bathyarchaeota archaeon | reverse complement strand
GTTTAACTGGAACAACTGGTTACTGTAACATATCGATTCCAGAACCTATGCTCGGGGAAGATTTCTCGGTTTACTTAAGTGGAGAACCTTTAGTAAAGGATATTACTTACACGGTCAAAAGCAACGGCACACACTACATCGTTTGCCTCAAATATCACCACAGTGAACACACAATAACACTCAAAGCTGTTGAAACGGTTCCAGAGTTTTGTTCATTGGTATTTGTGCCACTACTTGCAGTAGCAGTTGTTTTCGTTATATGCATTAAAAAGAGGATTCAACAAAACAAAGACCCGCTCAATTAACCCTTTTTTCTGCGCACTAATGGCACAATTCTTTGTTTTTATTTCTGACTTGCTGATATTCAAAAATGGTTAATTGATTTTTATGTAATAACACTTATTTTCTCAGGTAACATACTATTTTTTGAACGTAATGAAACGTATTCTGTTAGTGCCCATTTTGATAGCTTTTTTGTTGCTCGGTTGGTTATGCGTGTTTTTCGGCGCCGAATCAACAAGTCACGTGGAAGCGGAGCCTCTGGATGTATGGGTTGGGATTGACATAGCTTATGATAATATGACAGAACTCAAACTTCTTGCAGATGAATTATGTACCTACACCAATCTGTTTGTTATAGGCTGCACAGGCATAACATACAATACCACCAAACTTTACGACGCATGTCAATACGTTTACGATAAAGGTTTTTCGTTCATTATCTACTCTGAGATGCCTCCTGGAGCCGAGGAATGGTTTTTGTGCACCAGTTTTGATTGCACTCATAATTGGGGCGACAAACTGTTAGGAATATATGCGTTTGATGAAGGTGGAGGTCGTCAATTAGATTATGTTTCACCTAGACCGTTTAGCGTCATGGAAGCAGAGAATCTAACTGATGCATCGACTAAATATGTTGATAACGCAAAAATGTGGTTGCAGTGGTTTAGTGCTGGAGATAATGGTTCGATAACTTATCCGCTGTATACTTCAGATTATGCTCTTTACTGGTTTGACTATAAGGTGGGGTATGACACAGTTTTCGCGGAGTTTGGTTGGAACTACAGCCGACAACTCAATGTTGCACTCTGCCGCGGTGCAGCAACGGTTCAAGACAAGGACTGGGGGGTAACGATAACTTGGACATACAATCATCCTCCTTACTTGGTTTCTGGCTCTGAACTTTACGATGATATGGTTTTGGCTTACAACAACGGTGCAAAATATATCACAATATTTGATGCAAACAAAGACTACACCGAGGGTATACTAAAGCCTGAACATTTTGATGCACTGAAACGGTTTTGGAGTTATATTAAACAGAATCCGCGCACAAATAATCAGGCAGCTAACCGAGTGGCGTATGTTGTTCCAAAGGATTATGCTTACAGTTTTAGGGGTCCTTACGACAAAGTTTGGGGTCTATGGGATGCTGACCAGTTTACGGTTGAACTCTGCGAAGACATCAACAAAAACCTCGAAGAATATGGAACTGCATTGGACATAATTTATGACGACGGACTAAACGCCAGTAACACATGCATGTATAACCAGCTCATCTTTTGGAACGGAACCACCAAGACCCTAGAATGAATGTAAGATGAACTTGGTTGCTAAGGGTCAATTTTGTTTTGTTGCTTGGTTTTTCTGAAAAAAGGTTGTTTTCAACAATGAACTACTATTAGTCTTCAAATATGTTTGTGAAGCAGTTTCCGTTGTTTGTTGGATACAAAATTTTTTAACATACAACAGAGTAGCTAACAGTAGGTGGGAATATGGGTTTGTTTGTTGGTTTGGTGTTTCTGTTTCCGCTTTTATGGTTCATATTAGCCCTTTTTATCCTCGTCTGGGTATACCAAGACGCACAATCCAGAAACATGAACGGCGCACTTTGGGCTGTAATTGTGTTCTTCCTTAGCGTTATCGGGTTGTTTTTGTATTTGCTTGTAAGAGACAGCCCCCATCCGCTTCCTGCTAAACCCATAACAAGGGTCTGCCCCAAATGTGGACAGGTCCTAGATGAAGACGCAAAATATTGTCCCCGATGCGGCAGGGCTCTTGAGTAACGCTTAGAGCCTTCTTACGGGTTGTTTAGAGCTTAAACTCTGGGCTGTTGTCGAAGAGTTCGCGGTATGTTTTG
>JAOZIC010000123.1:9814-17174 GCA_026014605.1 Candidatus Bathyarchaeota archaeon | reverse complement strand
GAAGGCTTAGCCAACGAACCATGATGAATCGAAACCGGAAAATTAACGTCCCAAACCTTGAATCGGCTGGCTAAAACCTCAGAAACCGACCGCGTGTTCGTAAACAACAACACCGACCTGTGTTCGTCAATATATTTTTTGATAACCCGAAGCCTAGCTGCAACCTCGGGGTGGGTAAACAGTGCTGTAGCTAACTCGTAATCTTCTTTTGTGGGCTGCGGAAACAGTATACGCAAATCAACCTTTCTGGCTAACGTAACCTTAACAATCTCAACATCACGGTCAGAGCCAACCAAAAACTGGGCAACCTTATCTGGACTACCAATAGTCGCAGACAACCCAATACGCTGAAAATCTTTTCCTGTTACCCAACGCAGCCTCTCTAGAGCTAACGACAGTTGGCTTCCACGTTTGCTGTCGGCTAACTCGTGAACCTCGTCAACTATTACCCACTCAACCGCACTCAGGTGCTGACGCATAATTCTTCCAGGCAAAATAGCCTGCAACGTTTCAGGAGTAGTAATCAGCATATCAGGCGGGCTTCGGGCGTGTCTTGTTCGCTCTTTGGTTTCTGTGTCGCCGTGCCTCACCGCCAATTTAATGTCAAGATTGTTGCACCACCACTCCAGACGTTCAAGCATATCCCTGTTCAACGCCTTAAGAGGTGTAATATACAAAACTTTGATGCCACGCCTTCTGTCCGCAGACCGCAAAAGCATATCCAATACTGGAAGAACCGCAGACTCAGTCTTCCCAGTAGCCGTAGGCGATATCAGGAGAACATTTTTTCCTTCAAGAATTGGTGGAATCGCTTTTTGTTGCGTTTCTGTGGGTGTTCTGAAGCCTTTCTCCTCAATCAACCTGCGGATGGGTTTGACAAGTCGGTCGAAAACGGTTGAAGGTCTACTGTTTGGCAAACTATTTTGCACCAAAGCTGAGAAGCTAAAGCAAATGCGTTTTTAAAAGCATTTTGGATTCCATACCGAATGTTTCAGATTAAAAAAACGCTTATCTGAAGGGTTATCATGTTTGTCATAAACTCTGATGAATGGCAAATCTTTTATTCATCATAAACTTAACATGAATGTGGCATTAAGGGAGGAGAAAGAAAAATGGTAAAGTGTAAAAACTGTGGAGCCGAAGTCGCCAAAGCTCGAAAAAGCTGGAAGATGGCAGGACGCCCAGACAAAACAGGTAAACGCACCGAGCTGACTATTGGTCTGTTTGATTGCCCAAGTTGCAACAAGTCCTTCAAAGTAGTCATGAACAAGCAAAAGATCTGATAACCCCCGCTTCTTGGTCTATTGTATTTGCCACAGTTAAGCCCAGTAAAACTGGCGTTGATATATTCGTAAAACAGAATTTAACAGTGGAAACGTTAAAATCCACAATTCCTCCTTTTTTTGTTTTTTTAGCGTTACGTTTTTATGCTTAAAGCATCAGAAGGAACCTAAAATATTTCTATCCTTATCGGAGCCAAATCTACGATGAAGTTGCCGGAGTTACTCAAGCGGGATTACGTGCAGTCCATCATTATGATAGTTGCCGTAATTTTGGTTGTCTTGCTTTTCTGGTACGGTTTGAGCCTTGTGTTTGGTACCGAAAACCCTCTGTTAGCTGTTGCTTCGGAGAGCATGGAACCAGTGTTGTACAAGGGTGACCTTATCCTTATTGAGGGCGTAGAAAACATGTCCACTATACACACAGCCACAAAAGATGCCGAAGTTCCAGGAGACATAATCGTTTATCGTAGATTTGACGGTGAATTGATTGTACACCGTGCGGTTGATACTAGAACCAATTTAGACGGAACCCACAGCTTCCAAACTTGGGGAGACAATAACAAGTTCCCTGACGGCGGTTGGGTAGAAGAAAGCGAGGTTGTTGGTAGATACTTGGATTTCAAGATTCCATGGTTTGGTAATATTCCGTTGGCGTTTGCGGATTTCACGAATAAGGTTCTGTTGGTTGTTTTGTGCGCAGCACTTCTACTGCTTGTAGAATTCTATCCGTTGCTGCGAAAACGGTTGCAACACAGCGAACCCGTTGAACCCAGTGAACCTGAAGAAAGACTTTATTAATTACTCTGTAGAAAATTGATGTTGTTTTATAAAGGAGGGGCTGGAAATACCCAAAGTTGTTGCATCTATACGAATAGAAAATGTTGTAGCTTCTGCAACATTAAATCAGAGAATAGACCTAAACGCTGTTGTTAAAGGGTATCCAGGAGTTGAGTACCGTCCAGAACAGTTCCCCGGACTAGTTTTCAGACTAAAACGACCCAAAACTGCCACGCTCATTTTCAATTCAGGAAAAATGGTTTGCACAGGCGCAAAATCAGAAAAAGAATCCAAACGCGCAGTAATGAAAGTCGTAAGAGAACTAAAATCAAGCGGCATAATTATCATCGGAAAACCCGAACTCAAAATACAAAACATCGTTGCATCAGCAAACTTGGCTGGGCTAATCGACCTAGAACGGTCTGCGTATACTCTTGGCAGAACCATGTATGAGCCGGAACAGTTTCCGGGTCTTATCTACAGAATGGGTACCCCAAAAGTAGTAATCCTACTGTTCGCCAGCGGAAAACTCGTCTGCACAGGCGCCAAAAAAGAAGAAGACGTCTACGAAGCAGTAACCAAACTTCATGAAAACCTAGAACTTGAAGATTTGATATACTACGAGTAAACCCATCTTCCCATTTTTGATTTTTTACAATTCTTCAGTAAATTTCAGGGAATAATCAAACAGTTTTAATTATTTTTCCACATTTTGGGCAGTGAATGTGCCCAAGAGACTTCTCGGATGTCCACCCTGAAACTACGGCTTCTTCTTTTGGTAGTTCGTATCCGCAGTTTTTGCAGCGATAACTCTTGGAACGGCTAAAGAACCACTTTGGCATCTGTATGTAGTTCCCCCTAAATAGAAGTCATCAATATGCCTTTTTATCAACGATGAAAACCCGCTAACTATTTTGAATCAAGACTTAGAAGTAACAAATCACCAAACACTATGTGTCTGGGGGTACTGAACCAAATCGGCGCTAGACGTTATTGCTGGTCTACCTGTTTTAGTATGGTATCCAACTGCTTTTTTGATATAATGCTCACATCGTAGAGAGAATTGGCAAGTTCAGTAATCGTAAGCAGATAATGCAAATTTATGTCAGCATCTGCCAGAATCTGTTTTCCGTTTTCTTGACGGTCCACCAAAACTACTGCGTCTGTTACAACTCCGCCTTCAGCTCTGACTGAATCTGCAGCTTTTAGCACCGAACCACCCTTAGTAACAAGGTCGTCAACAAGAACCACGCGGTCGCCTGGATTCAGGATTCCTTCAACTTGCCTGCCTCGTCCGTGTTCTCTGGGTGTTGAGCGAACATAAAGGAAGGGTTTTTTGAGGTTATACGCGGCTATTGAGCCAAAAGATATTCCAGCGGTGGGGATGCCTGCGATTCTTTCGATTTTGTCTGTTCCGATTTCAGTTTTTATAAGTTCGGTGTATAGGTCGCAGACTTTTTTGAAGGCGTCTGGAAAACTTGGAACAACACGCAGGTCCATGTAGTATGGGCTCATTTTTCCGCTCGTGAGTTTGAACGAACCAAACCGCAACGCGCCGATTCTGTTCAAGATTTGAGCCAGTTCCGCTTTCATTTCTCCCTTTTTCATGTTTTCGCCTCTCCGCAATCCAGAATATGCACGGGCAGGGTTAAAGACCTTACGTCGTTTCGCCGTTACTTTTAAATGACGCACAAAGAAAACGTTCTAACCAACTAGATGTGTCTTTTATGGTTGATGCTTGGCTTCCTTACGGTAAAACAGAAGTTTGTGCACGAATACCCACCAGAAACTCTTTGGGAAGTATAGAACCCAAAGAAAAGGCTGGAGTCGAAGATGCAACAGCAGAAATCAAACGCGCCTTAAACGAACCAATCGGAACCGCAAGGTTAAAAGAAATCGCCAAAGCAGGAGACACAGTAGCCATAGTTGTTGACGACGCAACACGGGCAACTCCCAGTTATTTGATGCTTGGTCCACTGCTTGACGAACTAAACGAAGCAGGAGTAAACGACCAAGACATAACAGTAATCTTTGGTTGCGGAATGCACCGACCAGTAACCGAACAAGAAAAACAAGAACTCCTCGGAAAAGAGGCACTTGAACGCATCAAAGCAGTAAGCCACGACCACAATGCAGAGGACCAAGTTTTTCTTGGCGAAACCAGTTACGGAACAAAAGTTTCTGTTAACAAAGTTTTTGCTGACGCAAACGTGAAAATCTTGGCAGGCGACGTAAACCTGCACTACTACGCGGGTTATGGTGGAGGAAGAAAAGGAGTTCTTCCCGCGGTTGCAAGCAAGGAATCCATTCAACAAAATCATGCTTTACTTTTGAGCGCAAAAGCAACAACAGGTAACTTGGAAGAAAATCCAGTACACGACGACATGACCCAAGCCGCCAAGATGGCAAAGGTCGACTTCATTTTGAACATTGTTACTAACAGCAAGAACGAGTTGGTTAAAGCGTTTGCAGGAGATTTAGAGCAAGCGTTTTTGGAAGGAACAAAACTTGTTGACGAAATGTACAAGGTACCCCTTGAGAAACGTGCAAACATTGTTGTTGTAAGTGCAGGCGGGCACCCGTTTGACATTAACCTGTTTCAGGCTTCCAAAGCATTATACAACGCCTTGGATGCAGTAAAACGAAACGGCGTAATCATATTAGTTGCAGAATGTGCCGAAGGACACGGCAACGACGTATTCTTTGAGTGGATGAACAAGTTCACTGAATTAAGGCATGTGGAACGCGAAATCAAACGCCACTTTGTTATGGGTGGACACAAAGCCTACTACCTGCTCAAAGCGTTAAACAAGGTAAACATCATTTTGGTCTCGGTTATGCCCGACTACTACGCCGTGAACACTTTCAAGCTCAGAACATCAAAAGCAATGAACGACGCAATGCTTGATGCCTTTGAGTTAGCAGGAAAAAACGCGAAAGTGTGGGTTATGCCCCACGGAAACGTTACGTTACCAGTTTTCCAGTCTACCGAACAAGACGAAACAGACTAACCTACAAGTTTGCGAATTTAGCGGTTATCTTAGCGATTTCTTCAAACTTTGTTAATACGTTGCCTATTTGTTCACCCATTCTGTAGGTGTCCTTATCCAACCTGCCCGACGGGTTGAGTTCCTTAAGCACATTTGGTTGGTTGAGATTCGGGTTCTTCTTGGCGTAAGGCCATAACCTAAACGAGCCACCCGTGATTTCGTCTATGAGGTAGACTTTTCCTTCGATGATTCCGTACTCAAGTTTCATGTCAATTAGCTGAACGTCAAACTGTGCAAACGCCGCTTCGAGGTGCACAAAGATTTCTTGGTTCATTTTAATCATTTCAGCATATTCTGTGGCGTCTTTTGCTTTGATGATGTAGTCGATGTATTTGTCGTCCAGCATGGGGTCGTGCAGGGGGTCGTCTTTGTAGTGGAACTGGGTGATTACTGGGTCAAAACGTGTTCCTTCCTGCATTTTTCCCCATTTTAGTATGGAGCCTGCGGCGACTCTTCGTGAGACGACTTCTAGGTTTATTTTTCTGTCAAGTTTTTTGACTATGCTGACTTTTTCTTGGGGACTGCAAACGTAATGGGTTCGAACGTTTTTGCGGTTTAATAGTTCAAAGATGTCTTTGTTTGTTTTCCAGTCAACCAAAGCCTTTCCTGAAATGACGTCGTGTTTGACGCCGTCGCCTGCGGTTATGTCGTCTTTAAAGACCATGTAGACTGTTTTGTGGTCTTTTGGGTTTTCGTAGATTACTTTGGTTTTGCCTTCTGCAACTTTTTTCAAGGAACTAAAATCAACCGCCATACGTTTGTCCTCACATATTCCAGAAAATCAGGTATACAAAACAGATTATATACATTACCTAAAACACAAAATGGTAGTTGCCTAACCGTAATAGTTCTTCAAAACTTTCAGAGCATTCAAGGTTATCCATTTGCTTGGCTTGCCCTTTTGTTCAATGTTCGTTTGAAAACGTCCATTAAACGTGTTTTTCAACTCCCACCTTCCAAGTTCATCCTGTTTGGAAACAACCAAGTCAACTGCTTCTTGCATACGTTCGTCTTTGTAGCCAAGCGATGTTAATATTCCCAAAATTTCCAAAACATCAGTCTGATACATCAACGGAAAACCAAAACGCACCCAACCCGGCTTAGACAACTTTGTTAGGTCATGGCTTTTTTTGTGAACATGGTGAATCAGCATGAACTCTGCACCTTTTTTGATTGTATCCAAAACTTGGGCAGACCTTTCGTCATGTGGAATTGCTGACAGGGCTTTGAGTGCTTTAACAACTCCCATGTGGCAGCTATGTTTAGAAAAACAGCTTGTGGCTTTTTCGTATGGCCAAACTTTGGGCGGGTATTTGTCCCCGTCGTCAAACCGTTGATACTTCGTAATCCAGTTGATTGCGGCTTTAACTCGGGGGTCGTCAATGTAACCAAGTTTAATCAAACTCCAAACCATATTGCCAGTCAAGCACGGAATAACTCCGCTATGTCTGCCTCCACCTCTTATTGTGCTGTGCCATACGGAAAACCCGTTGCTCTGGTGATCTTGGGAGTTGTCTAAAATGAATTCACACGCTTTTTTGATTTTTTGGTCGTTTTTGTCTGCGCCAAGTTCTGCCAAAATTATGAGCTGCCAAACTGTGCCCTTGTATTTGGCGGTGTAGAACCTGTCCGCGGTTTCCCAGTATCCTTCGGGGTTTTGTTTATCCAAAATTTTTGGGGCAACACCAGTTTTCATGATGTTGTGTTTTGTTTCTGTTACTTCTTTGTCGGTTTCAGGGCGTTCCAAAATCTGGGTAAGTGCAAAGTACCGAACCGACGGGTTATTCGTTTCTAGTAACCAGTCTGTTGGGTCGTTTCGTAATACAGATTTCCAGTCGCTCAAATTGTTGCCTCCTGAACTAGTTATGTTGTCCCTTCATAGGACGTTGTGTTTGAACTGTTTTTTGTTATGTGCAACCGTTGACCTATGGTGCTGAGTTTTTGTCGGGTTTTTTCTATGATGTTAAAGTGTTCGATTGCGACAACCAAAAAGATGTATGATAAAATCCACACTACAGAATACAGTTCTCCGTGGACGTCATGGAACGTCATGGCGTCGGTTAATCCGTTTGCAGCTAAGATTACAAAAAATGTGACTATCCGAAGCACGTTGACCATGTATGTTCCTGCTGCGCCGACAATGAAGTACGCTAGTTTTCGGAAGCTTGTTATGTTAGATTTTCTGAACAGCAACAAAATAATCAACGTATACAAAAACAGGCTGTGAACACCCGCGCAAGGCCAAACAAC
>JAOZIC010000123.1:0-9714 GCA_026014605.1 Candidatus Bathyarchaeota archaeon | reverse complement strand
GTTTGCTGTTCCATGTTGAATGTTTCCAAAACAAAAAGCCACAAGAAAAACAGCAAAAACAGTCTGCCCTTCCATGTGTAGTCAAAATAGAACCCTCGGGTGTTGAACATGGCGATGCTTTCAAGGTTGTAGTAGTCCAGAATTATCAGCAGAATAATCGCTGCGATAAAACAGGCTAATAAGCAAACTTGAAGCCATGACTTTTTTAAACTCTCAAAGGTTTGGAACATAAGTTCACCCTATTGTGGTGTGCGGGCAGTATCAGGTTTTGAATTATGTTGATTGATTTGCTAATTATAATTTACTCCATGCTCAGTTGCTGTAGATGGTTATTGAATCCAAAATGGTGATGTACTAATTTTTAGTTGTTTTCGTCAAATAGCTGCTTTGTTTGTATATTTTCGTCATTTAAGGAGTGATAAATGATAAATACACTTCGTTGAGAGAATATATAACCACGAATAAAAGGGGGAATATAACGGGTGAAAAAATTTTCTATTATAATTCTTAGTGTAACGTTGGTGTTGGGTGTTTTATCCACTACTGCTATCGTTAACGCCGCTAAAGCAGGGTATGAAGCACTAAATTACGTGGAACTTACTGATTGTGTTGTAGATGGTGCATGGACCACCTCTGATGAATGGACTGATGCTTCATCGTATCAACTCGACGGTGACCTTAACGTGGTTTTTAGGCTGAAATATTTGAGCGCATATCCTGATTATGTTTACGAGTACTACCTTATCGAATTCATAGACGATACTACCAACGATGCAGAAGATTATATACAAATATGCTACGAAGCAGCTGCGGATGTTGGTGGAACCATACCTGGTGGCAGTACGCCTCAAACAGACTGCAAACGGTGGGATTACGTGGGGCATGATGTCTCTGGATTTGCATATTATGTAGGAGATGGCTCAGCATGGGTTGCATCACAAGGTTACGACTGGGAAGTTGACATCAATATCGTCGATTCTTTTGGCACTTCTCCAGAATCGGATACTCCACACTTGATTGTTGAAGTCATGATTGAACACTTGACCTACTCAATTGGAACACCACAATGGATACGGATAGCAGCATACGATGCAAGTAACGACGCAGCTGGAGTCCAATCGTGGCCTGAGTCCAGTGTAGACGTGCCTGACGACTGGGGATTATCAACAGCCGTGCAAGGAAGCATTCCTGAAGGATTAACAGCGGGTGTTATGGTGGTTTTGTCGTCTGCTTCTGTTGTAGTTGGTTCACGTTATTTGCGTAAACGTTCAAAAAACCAGAAACTATAGGTTAAAAAACTGGAAAAAAGGAATTGGACCACTAACACCTTATGTTTCGGGGTGTGTTTGGTCCTTTCTATCTTTTTTATTGTATTAAAAAAATGAGTGCGTTTTGATGTGCTTTAGTGCCTGATTGTTACATTGTTTTCCTGTTTTCACATCGACAGTTTTGTACCACAGTATGGACAAAGTTGAAGTTGTTGGGAAAAATGTGGTGGTTGCAGCCTTTTGGGCAGTTTTTTGAGCAGCCTTACTCGGCTAGACGCATCCACCGCAGTTTACGCAACCGCCCATGATGCCTCTGCACCACATTGGCAGTTCTCTTTTTGGTTTTTCTAGTTCTTGATTTTCTTGAGCCATTATCTGGCTACTGCGAGGATGTTTCTCCATTCGATTTCACCAACCTACCTAATGCAAACGGGGTTGGTTATTCTTTAATGTTAAAAAATTGGGTGTTTTGAAGTTTTGGTAACATTAAATGTTACTATTATTTATATGTAAAAGCGGAAAAATCTTATATTAGCAGTTGGTTACATTATATGTTACTTTTGTCACAATTAAATGAAGCAAACGTGACAAAAAATGTTTGGGAGGAACACACAAGTTGGTTGAGCAAGTTGAACATGAAGGCATTCCCCTGCCTTTATTGAGCGAAGAATGGTTTAGTAAACGGTTTCCGGAAATGAGAAGCATCCGCGTAGTTGACGGCGTTGGCGAACACTGGAAAAAACGTAAACTAAACTCCATAATCGTTGTTGCATTCCATGCCGACCTAGAGGTGGCTCAGCTAAAACATTTCATACCGCTGTTTATTGTCGAACAACTAATCGACAGCGGGTACTCCGTTAATCCAGTTGTGTATATCGGCGCTTTGCGAGACATCGGCAGAGGCTACCACCGTGGTGACATACGCGAACGTGTTGCAGAGGCACACAAGTTTTTCCAGGGAATTTTCTCTCCAAGCGCAAAAGCGGTGATTATTGAAGACCGTGTGGAAATTCAGCGTGACGTTTACAGTATTTTGACGATTCTGGAGTTCGAAAAAAGTCTGCAGGACATACTAAGGCAAATTAACACGCGTGAGAAGCTTCGGGAAACTAGAACTGTTAAGCTTAAAGAAACAAGCTACACGTTGTCTGATTACGAAAAAGAGCTTCTTGAAATCTACCTGTTCGACCGCGACAAACTGGGCACAGAAATTAAACGTTACCCGTATGTCAGCTGGGGTTTGGAAACTCTGGGTTATTTGGGAGCGTCGTATAACCTGTTTGACAAGTCAAACGCGGGTTTGTCTGTTCTTAAAAAAATGATTTGTGTCGACCATGGCATAGAATACCCTGCAACAATTGTTTTGCCCGACCCTGTAACTGTTTCCGGAAAACCAATGCGATATCTGCAGTCAAGGGACCTAAACCCCAACGAGGCACTGTTTATTGTTGATTCCTATGCTGATGTTAGCCGTAAAATCTACGAGCAAGAAAACGTTTCCCAAAAGTTTGCCAACTACCTGATCAAAGACGTTATTCACCCGTTTGCTTCAGGGGATATCAGAAAAAGTTTGGAGCCCAACTTCGAAAAACTGACCACAACAAGGCGCAGAGACGAAGACCTTGTACCTCGCGATTTGAAGCGGCTTGTTTTGAAGTATTACTGGGATTTCATTAAACCGTATTATGATTCTATTGAGATGATTTTGGGTACTCACGAAAGCCTGTTTGTTCCTCAGGAGTTAACCGAAAAAACGTTGGATGCTTTGGGTTCGAAACGTAATCGGCGGATTCTTGTGGAGTTGGCTTCTCATTACAAGAAGCACTCTGAGGCTATGACTGTTGGTGAGTTGTTTGAAAAGATGGGCCTGAGGAAGGGTGCAAAGAAGGGGCTTTGGCGGAATTTGGAGACTCTTGTTCGTTGTGGTTTGGTGGATCGTATTCCTGAGGGTAGGAAGTTGCACAAGTATAGTATTTATGGGAATAAGACTGCGATTAGGATTCGTTTGTCTCTTGCTGAGTCAAAGAAGCGTGAGATGCGAAAAAATAACACCATTCATTGAATATTTATATTTTTAGATGAATATTCATTCAATTTCAATAAATCTGCATAAATTTTATTAATATGATATAATAACTATATGTTTGTTCAAAACATGTGGTTGGGGGATTAATGGCAGAACAAGCAGTAGCAGAGATGAAAAAAGAACTAACAGACCTAAAAATACGCGTCAACAACCTCGAAAAGAAAATGTCCAACTTATCAAAGAAACCAAAGCCTAAACGCCAATCGTTTATATAAAAAAACAAAAACTCCCAAACTCCCCTTTTTTTGGGGGCTAAAACCAAACCTGAACCGCTCTTGTTGTTACGGCACATCGTGTATGTTGCTTGCTTATTCTCCTGCGAGCTCCATTGGTTGTCCACAGCAAACCAGAATTCCAGCACCTGGAGCGATAACTTCAACAACGTTTCCGCAGATTTTGCATGCATACATTTCTCCTTTTTCTGTCATTGTTTCACCTCCGACTGTACATAATATGTTGTGGTCTGACATAAAAAAATACGTAAAAAACGGCTTGTTTTGGGGTTGTTTGGTATTGTTTCCGAAAGGAATTTAATCTAGATGAAAAACACAACATTAGCTATGACAAACCAAACAGTGCTCGGAAAATTTTCCGGAACCGAAAGCGTATGCAAAACGTGCAAGCATCTCGACACTATTGAGGGACGCTATTTCTGCAAACTATTAGGTGCCCTGCTTGCAGAGCAAACGTTGTATCTTCCTTGTGACCTCAAAGAACCAATCAAAAAGAGTTGAGCTTGGTATCTTACTCTTCGTTTTGTTTGTTTTTCCTGTTGAATAAGAATACCACTATGATTACTGCAACTGCTATAACGCCGATTAAACTGTAAAGTAATATTGAATCAGAGTCGTCGACTGTAACTGTTTGCTTTGTTATCAAGCCGTTGTTTGTTACTTTGATTATTCCGCCTGAAGCTTCCACAAATTCTTGTCCTTCTTCACCGATGGCTACCAAAGTCGAACTTTCAACGTTTTCGATGAACGGCACGTTAAATGTAATGTTGCCTGCATTGTGAAGAGTGATATATGCTGTATTTGAAGAAGTTTTCACTAACCAATCTTCTGCTTTCAACTCCTCGTTGTTCATCACTGTTAATGAGTGGCTGGTATCAAAACTGCAGTCCTTTAATGTCAGAACATCCCAGCTTGTTATTATAGTAGACCCAGAACCCGATAAAACAAAGTTTTCCAAAACCATTGGACCATTGTTTGTTATTATTGTTGACGCGTTAACCGAAGAAACTTGTATGTTGCAGTCTTTCAGGCTGACTGCTCCGGTGTTAAGGTAATTAATTTTTGCGTCGTTGTTAACAAATGAGCAAGAACTCCAAGTGGCGTTGTCACCTAGAATATTTATTTCACTTCTTGATCCATGAGACGTACCAGAAACGTCCATACTGCAGTCAGTAGCTTCTAGAGTGCCCGTCAAGGTGTTGATGTTAATTTTTCCGCCGTAGTTGACATCAAAAACTCCGTGAGTAACCTGTACGTCGCCGCTGTTGAAAAGCTCAATTTTTCCTTCTGCGCCATTTGCAACAAAAGTACATTCAGAAAAACTGGCATCACCATAGTTTGATATGAACGTGCCATCAAACTGGTCCTTGAAGTAGCCATTCTGTACAGTTAATGAGCCAACATTCTGTACGTATGCAAAACCACCATAAACATCAAACGACACATCAAAAAGACTACACTCAACCGTGTTGCCAATATTCAAAGTGGAGTTACCTATAACAGTGAATTGACAAGTATCAATTGTCAGATTTCCCCTGTTTTGTATCGTGAAATTGGCGCTGTTGCAGTTGATTGTTGTGCTATTTATTGTCAACTCTCCGTAGTTTACGATTTCAACTTGGATTGGTGTATCGTCTGTTCCGTTAACATACACTGTGCCTTGGATAACGGCTGATTCTTCTGCGTTAACCGTTAATATGCCATCAGAGTTGATTATTGAGGACTCCCCTGCGCTTGGGAAATTGTCCAAGGTTAATACTGGTTCATCTGAGTAGCCGATTTGGCAACAAACAGCCACAGACAAAACAGCCAATAGAATTAGGCAAACAATTTTGTTTTTTTGCATTTTATTTTTTCTCCGCGTCGATGCTTTGGTGTTTTATCAGAGATATTTTTTGTCTTGTAATATAAACCATGTTATACGCGCAGGTTTGTTTACTCTATTTATTGTTGTATGTTTGTGCTGAAAAGTTGATTTTGGTTTGCTAGCCTTCTGTTTTTGATTTTTAGATAGGTTTAAGAAGTGTGGAATACGATTTTTTAGTATAAACAGAGGTTTTTGAACATGGAATTAAAAGGAAGCAAAACTGAACAAAATCTACTGAAATCTTTTGCCGGAGAGTCGCAAGCAAGAAATCGGTACACATTTTTTGCGAGTGTAGCAAAAAAGGAAGGCTACGAGCAGATTTCGGCAATATTTACTGAAACTGCAGGCAATGAAAAAGAACACGCCGAACTGTTTTTCAAACTTCTAACAGGCGGAATGGCAGAAATCACCGCTTCTTATCCTGCAGGCATAATCTCAACCACCGCAGAGAACCTAAAAGAAGCCGCAGACGGAGAAAAAATGGAATGGGGAACACTGTACCCCGATTTTGCTGATGTTGCAGAACAAGAAGGCTTCCCAGAAATCGCAAACACTTTTCGGATGGTAGCTAAAGTCGAGAAAGAACATGAAACAAGATACCGAAAACTGCTGGCTAACGTCAAAACTGGAACAGTCTTCAAAAAAGACAAAGTAATCAAATGGAAATGCAGAAACTGTGGACACGTTTACGAAGGCAGCGAAGCTCCAGACAAATGTCCAGTGTGTGACCACGCGCAGAGCTACTTTGAAGTTTGGTGCGAAAACTACTAACCAAAAATTGGAGATGTAAAACTTGACTCAGAAAGATGAAATATACATATGCGAAATTTGTGGAAACAAAGTACAAGTTATTGAAGCAAGTTTTGGAACTTTGGTTTGTTGCGGTCAACCAATGAACCTAGTCGAGTAAACTTGCCAGTTGGAACATGTTTCCAACCCTCTTTTTTTATACAATTTTTTCATTTTTATTTGCTGTATTGTGCCATTCACATTTAACTGCTTATGAAGTTACACTTTTTGTATAACTATTCGTTGTATTTTTAAACCCGTAAACACCTATTTCAACATGGTACCAAGTATTAAATACAAAAAAACAAGAATATGATTTTCGACATTTGAAGAGGTTTACAAAAAAATGGCAAGACGACGCAGACCATCTATTCTGTTAATAGTAATTTTCATCATACTTCTGTTGCTCTACTTCTTTGCAGGTGCACTAGTAACACTCGTAAGCAGCTTTTCTGGAAACGGCTATTTCCACTTCAGCTATACCGAAGGCAGTGAAGCAATAGTATCTATTCGTTACTCGTTGCCACAAGAGTTAGCTGACGCAATCGACCCAAAAAATGTGCCAGGATGGACAGTAACCTTGGCTAATAACGTTCTTAGCTTAACTGGAGGCAGTTTAAGCCCCGGCGAATCAGTGACCGTTGATTACACACTTACAAAATATATCGCAGGCGGCATCAGAACCATCCCAACAACTGCCACAACAGCAACTGGAAATCAATTAACTCAGCAATTACCCTTGGAAGTTCAAGATGCGTTTCTTTTAGGTCTAATGTATGCGTTGTACCAGAACTCGATTTGGCTTTTGATTCTCGCTTTGATTGTGCTTGCGGTAATCATTGTGCTGTTCTTTATTGGCAAAAAGAAAGACGACGAAGAGAAAAAGGCAGAATAGCTTTTAAAACCTTAACATCTTCCCTTTTTTTGTTTTCTACAAACAGTGAATATGTTGTTAAAGAAAAAATAGGCTCTTAATGTGATTGCAGTTCAGTTGTCTGATGTTTTTGGCTGACTGCTAAACCACAAAAAGTTGTAGGTTTTACTTATTTTTGGGGTTTGGAGCCAATTTCCACACAAAGTATGTTGCATTGGTAACGTTTGTCGCCAATTTGCATTTTTCCTTGTGCGTGGTAGCCTCGGCTTCCTGTTTTGAAGTCTTTTTTGTTCAAGATGAAATCTTGTTTTTCGCCGTTAAGTTTGATTGATACTATATTTGCTTCACTCATAATATTCGTCCCACCGTTTTAGTTAAGTGACGACTTTCTCCCTTTTCAGATTTACTCATCGAAAATTCACAAATCATCAAAAAAATAAGGGTCCAAAACCGAATTTACAAAAGATGTTATTTACTTGTTTTCGGAAATACTAACTGGGATACTATAATGGACAAAAAATGGATAATAATACTGGCAATAGTAGCCATAGTAGTTGTTATCGGAGTTATCTTTGCTGCATTATATTTTGGAACTTACAACGATTTAGTTTCTCTTGAAGAAACAGCGAACGAAAAATGGGCACAAGTCCAACAAGAACTCCAAAGACGCTATGATTTGATACCTAACGTTATCGAATCTGCTAAACTGTACATCGATTACGAAGGTTCAATTCTCCAAAACGTTACCGAACTCAGAAGCCAATGGGCATCTGCGATGCAATCTGGAAATGTAGGCGACGTTAACGAAGCCACAACAAATCTGGAAAGCGGAATCGCAAATCTGATTGTAGTAATAGAAAACTACCCAGATTTAGAAGCCTCCCAAGTTGTGCAAGATTTAATGATTGAACTTGAAGGAACAGAAAACCGCATCTCAACAGAGCGCGGCAGATACAACGAAGCCGTCAGAGACTACAACCAAGTACGCAGGTCTTTTCCAGCAAACCTATGGGCTGGCGGATGGGGATTTGACGCAAAAGACTACTTTGAAGCCACAGTTGGAGCCGAAGAAGTTCCAAGCGTATCTTAAACCATAACCATTACTGGACAGAACCACAGATGTCTCCGATACGACAAAATTTTTTTATCTTCCTTTTTTCAGGATTTGTTTTGTTTTCTTTCTTAGCAGTTACTCCAAACCTGATTCAACCCACAGCCGCGCAGGTTGTATCCGAGGAATGGCGATACGACATAGAAGACTACCTGCTAGAAGTTGACCGTAACACCACTGCTGAGATTGTTGTTTACATTATAGACTCGCTTTATGGTCATGGAATCGAAAAAGACGGTGTGGAACTCAATGATATTGTTCAACTTGGTGTTTACATTTTTAATGAGATGCCTCTTGACACTCCTAGCGGTCCAGTTGTTGGTATTGGCAAAGCCGACAAAGACAACGGGGTCTTGCTTTTGATAGCCATGGACGAAAGAAAATGGCGTATTGAAATTGGTTATGGATTAGAAGGCGACATAACAGACTTAGAGTCCAGTCATATAGCAGAAGAAGAGTTAGTGCCAAGATTTCAAGAAGGAAACTACGGCGAAGGAATAGCCTACACTGTTGTGGGGCTTAGACTGCTAATACCCGACGTTCCCGAATCAGAGCGTATGTCTACTCGTGGACGTTACTTGTATGACGGCGCCAGTTCTTCCCCAGAAGAAGAAATTCCCGAATGGGTAATCATACTCGTTGTAGTCTTTGTAGTTGCCATGATAATTTTTGGGCGCATAGGTGGAGGCAGACTTGGTCGCGGAAGACGCGGAGGCGGCTGGGGCGGTGGCTGGGGTGGCTCCGGTGGCGGCGGAGGGGGAGGCGGCGGTGGAGGCAGTTCTGGTGGTGGCGGCTCCAGTGGTGGCTGGTAAACCTCCCAAATTATCATTTTTTGTATAACGGAAGGTGTTATATTCCCCGATTTTCATATTCTGTTTCATGAAAGCATGTGTTTTATATTTCTCTCAAACTGGTAACACCAAAAGCTTTGCAGAAGAAATCTCCGACAGTTTAGATGCTCCAGTTTTTGACTTAATTACTTCTGACCCTTCAGTTGTCAACGAATATGATGTAGTCCTTATTGGAACTCCTGTTCATGGCTTTAATCCGTCCAAAGAAGCTCTAGCTTTTGTGGAACGGCTACCTGAAGGCGATGGCAAAAAAACAGTTCTGTTCTGTACACATAGGCTCTGGACAGGAAGAACCTTTGGCAAATTAAAGAGTACTCTGAAAAAGAAAAACTACCACAATGTCTTGTGTGTTGCTGTTAAGGGAAAAGAATTCAGTAAAGAAGACTTTACCGAGCCAGTGCAAAAGATCGTAAAGAAGCTACAAGAATAACCTAGAAATGTTTCGTGGTATGGTCAGAAAATGTTGTATGCCGTTAACTGTTTTTGTATGTCTAGTAGTTTTGAAAAACTGTTACTGAACATAGTTGACAAACGTTTCTAAATAACTACTAGACTTTGAGTTGGACGTGCCACCAGAACCATGGGTCTTTTAATCAAAGTAACCTCGGATTACTCAAAACTTTTGGAACTCGAAG
>JAOZIC010000044.1:5294-17261 GCA_026014605.1 Candidatus Bathyarchaeota archaeon | reverse complement strand
ACTGGAGTTCCACTAGTAACAGTTTTTGTTCTGCTGGGGATATTCGCCGGAATCGCATATTCAATGCCGCCTTTCAGGCTAAGACAAACAATATTCAAACCAGTGGTCAATTTTTCTGTTGGTGCAGTCCCAGTTTTGATGGTGGCTGCGTTTTTTGATGTTTTTTCGGTTCAAATGTTAGTGTTACTGCTTTTGATAGGAATTTCCACGGCAGTTAATAGTTTATGGGAGGATTTAGCTGATTACACTTCAGACTTCAATGCTCAGGCACGAACGGTGCTGGTTGTTTTAGGCTTCAAACGTGGACTTTTTCTTACAATCGTGATGGGTTACTGTCTTATTCCACTCATGGTTCTTGTTGGCAGTTTATTTGAGTTAAGTCTGCTTTATTTTGCTGTTTTAGGTGGACTCATAGCGTACCTTTCCGTTCGTTTAGTTCAAAACCGCCAAGTTCTGTTTGGAGGCTCCAACACAGACTCAGAGTCAATGCTTAAGTTGGGGGAGATGTTCGCAAAAGATTTCGTAATAATTGCGTTGGTCCACACAACAAACTTGATGCTAAACGGTTACCTTACACATCAACAAATGTTTGTTTTATAAAAAACTCAAGTTTTTCAATAGGTTCTAAAAAAATGGCGCATCTTGCACACAAGGTTTATATTTCCACAGAAAGTGGATTGCTCCCAAAACAGTTTCAAGCGACGCGAACCGAGGAAAACGAATGCAAACAATACATGAAAGCAAAACCGAACAGCAGGCCAAGTCAACACCTCTGAGTTGCAACGAATACTGAGTAATTTTTGTGGCGTTTTCATGAAGTATGTTTATTTGATATTGCATCTTTTTTGGCTTGAACTGAAAAGAATCCTGTTTGGCGTAAAATATTTCGCAGAAGTTGACGTCACAGACAACTGTAACCTTCGCTGCAAACACTGTTACCATTTTAACGGCAAAAACCAGTTTAAAACACACGAAGTACCAATAGTGGTTTGGAAAAGCAGGTTTAATGAGCAATACAAAAAGGGAATTAGAAGCATTCTTCTGGTCGGCGGGGAACCTGCACTGCGAATGGATGTTCTAATGCTTGCCGACAAGGTCTTTCCTTATGTTTATGTGATCACAAATGGAACAATAAAGATACCCAAAGAATTCGACCACACATTGTATGTTTCGTTAGATGGACCGGAAACCACAAATGATTCTCTTAGAGGCGAAGGCGTGTTTGCCAAGGTGTTGCAAAACTATTCAGGGGATAAACGTGTCGTAGTCAACATGACTGCAACAAATGATAACTTCAAAG
Source organism: Candidatus Bathyarchaeota archaeon (assembly GCA_026014605.1). Lineage (GTDB taxonomy): Archaea > Thermoproteota > Bathyarchaeia > Bathyarchaeales > Bathyarchaeaceae > Bathyarchaeum. Next base: position 15,961 of record JAOZIC010000044.1, on the reverse strand, counting down.
AACTTGAAGACATTGTGAAGGTCAGCAAAGAGAACGGTTTCAAGGGCGTTGTATGTAACATTTGTGCAGTTGGTGCCACCGCAAACAGTTCTATGACCGTTAAAAGAAATGAAAGAACACAAATAATCAGCGAACTTAAACGGATAAAAAAGTTGTATCCAAAAGATTTTCTGTTAAGCCAAGCGATGATAAAATGGTACGAATACCCTGACCACCGTGATTCATGTTACTGGGGTGATCAAGTAATGCATTTTGATGTTTCTTGGAGTAGAAGACGCTGTTTTTCAAAAACTCCTGATTGCTCCAATTGTGGGTGTTTTGCAGGGTCGTTCCAAAGTCCGTTTAGAATGTTAAGGCACCCAAAAGAGATGGTTAAAATTGTTGCATAACAAAAAATGGTTGTGTTCGTTGCAGGTTTACTCGTTTGTCAATAAATTGTAAACCTTACTGACGGTTTTATCATTCTTTTGTTCGGGCGTTTTAACGAACTCCGTGCGGTCGTGTGAGCGTTGGGTTATTAGGCGTTTTTGGACGAATTCATAACCACAGTCACATTTGAATCCGATAATTTCGTCGTTTTCTTTTATCAGTCCATGGATTCGTGTTGATTTGCATCCTGACTCTTGTTTATGTACCTTCCAGGTTAATGCAAGGTCATCTAATGTTAGAGGTTGAACAGTTTTTGCTTTGAAAAGAAACCAAAAAACGTATACGACTAAAACAATCCAGAAACCAAACATCAACAAATCTATTAGCATTTTAACTCAACCTTCTTTGTAGTTCTCCAGTTGCAACCTGTTTGTTGTTGCATAGTGCACACTTTGTCACCCACCCTGTCAAGAATGATTAGTTTTGCAGTTAACCCAATCAACTCCAATTTGATTCTTCGCAGTATGTGCACAATAAAAAAGCAATCATAATACGTTTTAAGTTCTATGAATGGTTAATATGTATCAGCATTAACTATACAGATTCCGATTCGGAATAAGAATATGTGTTCGATTAAACGACAGCACAAGCAGCGAGAAAAATCAGGCATTAATAACAAACTAACTATAAAATAAACAAAAAAATGAAAGATTAAATTAATAAAATAAACACTATTGACTCCTTTTCACAAATACACAGAATACTCAACCCAACATCAACTTTTGTTAACAAAAAAAATATAAAGTTGGATGGATAATCCATCCAAAAGATATTGAGGATGAACAAAAATGAAAGATTGCAAAATAAAAACAGTCACATCTGATGCCAACGGACACACAACGTCATGTGCTAGTAAAAAAGCAGACAACCAAAAAAGTTGCGCGAGGAGGAACTAAAACAAAATGAGTAGGATCATAAATACTAAAAATAAAAAAATCTTTTTGGGGGCATTACTTCTTGTAGTGATTATTAGCGCTACTTATGGTGCTTACAGTCTTTTTTTTACAACAGAAACTGAAGACCCTGAAACCGAAGACCCTGAGACTGAAGATCCTGAAACAGAAGACCCTACGCCAGAAAATACAACAATTGTCATAACTGACGTTCAAGGCGTAGAAGTGAATGTGACTCTTCCGGTTAACAAACTTGTCACTCTTACGGGTGGAGTTACAGAAATCGTCTACGCATTAGGTGCAGGCGACAAACTAGTTGGACGCGATTCTTACTCGACTTTTCCGAATGCAACCTCCGAGGTGCCTGTTGTAAGCGAGTCCTCGGGCGGCTTGAACATGGAACTTTTGGCAGAAGTTGAGCCTGACTTGATAATTGCGGATGTTCGAATAGACAACGAAACTAGAGCAGAGATCGAAGAAGTTCTTGGAATACCCGTGATTATTGATAATCCTTCCCAATCTGACCGCGTGGAGCCTTTGATAACTTATCTTGGTACCATGTTGGATGCCGAAGAAACAGCATCAGAACTACTTGAGTTCATTAACCACTACCTCGACCTTGTCAACGAACGGGTTTCCACTATTTCAGACAGTGAGAAACCTTTGGTTTACTACGAGTGGGTGCGTGAGTGGTTTAGTTGCTCTTCAGTAAGTTTGCCTCATCAAATGTTAACTGATGCAGGTGGACTAAACCTTGCAGCAGACGAAGAAAGCACTTACCCAACTTTAAGCCCAGAACATGTTCTTGAACAAAATCCTGATGTTGTCATACGAGTGATGACCAGCACTACCCATAACGTAACAGAATTCGAAGCGATGCGTGCAACGTTGATGAATCGAACTGGTTTAGTAGAAACAACTGCTGTCGAAACAGGTGCAGTTTTTGTTATGGATGGAGCCTTCAGAACGGGTATTCGTAACCATCTGGGGTTGTTGACTTTGGCTAAGTGTTTCCACCCGGACCTGTTTGAAGATATTGACATCACTGAAGTGCACACTGCGTTGCTTGAAATTTTCTTTGGCGTTGTTCCAGAAGGGGTTTACTATTATCCAGAAGAACAAACACCAAAAGAAGAACCTGTACCAGAATTCGTTATAATCGAAGATGTTTCAGGGGCATCAATTAACATAACACTGCCTGTGGAACGAATTGTTGTTCTCAACGATGGGTTAGCCGGAGTTATATGTGCTCTGGGCGGTGAAGACAAAATTGTTGGTCGTCCTAATGGATACGAAGGTTATCCACGGTCTCTTTTGGAAAAACCAAATGCAGGAGATTCGCTGACACCAAATTTGGAGGTAATACTTGAACTGGAACCTGATTTGGTAGTCACGGACACAGCACTGTATGGTTCTGAAGAGGTTTTGGAGACCCTTGCTGATGCAGGAATACCAATGATAATGGAAGATTCAGGTGTTCCAGACCGCATTGCAACAATTGTTAACAATTTTGGTAGTGTGCTAGAGAACACAAAACGAGCCACAGAAATCAACAACATCATCCAGAACTATAGAGACCTAATCCAAGAACGGCTCCAAGACATACCAGTCAATGAACGGGAAAGGTTCTTTTTGGGATTCATGGACTATGGCTGGCTTACAATGACCAATGGAAGTGTAGCCAACGATCGGTTAGTTGAATGTGGTGGAATAAACATTGCAGCAAATTCAACAGTTATGTATCCAACATTGAGCCCTGAATACATAATAGAATCGAATCCAGACGTAATAATTGTAATGGCATACGGCGGAAGCAACTTAGAAACACACCAATACGCCCGAAACCAGTTCTTGGACAACCCAGTGCTAAGTGAAGTACAAGCCATCAAAGATAACCGCGTCTACACATACAACGACTGCATCGGAACGGGTGTACAATACCCTGTTGGTTTACTATATTTTGCAAAGTGGTTCTACCCCAGCGTCTTTGCGGACATTGACCCATCTGCAGTGCATCAAGAACTGATTCAGGAGTTGTACGGAGAAGAAGTGGACGGCGTTTACGCATACCCCAAGATTGCTACAGTTATAGATGGACTGGGAAACGAAGTAACGTTAACACAACCAGTGGAGCGCATAGTTACTCTTGATCCAGGATTAACTGAGATAATATGCGTTTTGGGATGTGAAAACAAACTCGTTGGACGGGACTCTGCGGGGGGGATGATAGTTTTGCCGTCATCTGTTGAAGATGTGCCTGTTGTCGAGTATAACGTTGAACTCATCTTAGAACTAGAACCTGATCTAATAATTTCTGGTGCTGCTCTGGATTATTACACAGAGAAAAGGGAACAAATTGAAGCCGCAGGCATACCGTTGTTCATCACTGGTTCAGCAAACCCGCAACCATCTGCATTTTCAAACGTTACTGCCGTGGATACATCATGTGAGTTGGTTACAACTATAGGCAAACTTATTGGCGCAGACGACACCGCAGCAGAATACGTCGATTACGTTCAGCACTACAATGACCTTGTTAAAGACCGCATCGCGAATCTGTCACGTGAAGAAAAACCCACAGTTTTGCTTGAGTGGTATCAACCATATCAAACATCTGTCATCAACTATCAACATTGTGCGGGCGCGATAAACATTGCCGAAAACCAAACATTCTTCTACACAGTTTTGAGCGCTGAATTTGTAATCTCACAAAACCCAGACATAATCATTTGCGCCATCAGCAGTCCAGAACACGACGAAGCAGACTTCATTGCAATGAGAAACGAAATATTAAACAGGCCAGAACTCAGTGAAGTAAAAGCTGTCCAAAATGAACAGGTCTACGTATACGATTACGTGGTGTTACGTGAAGGAATCGGAGCCCACGAAGTTATCGGTTATCTTTACTGGGCAAAATGGTGTCAACCCGAACTCTTTGAAGACATAGACCCCGCCGCTGTAAACTCAGAGTTTAATCAAATATTCTTTGGAACAGACCCACAAGGAGTATTTGTGTACCCATGAGCATTACTGAAGACGAAAGAATTCACTCAAAAGGCAAGAGTTTTTTTCAGCTTGCCATTTTTTCTTTTTTTATTACACAAACAAAACTAACTGCAAAAGTTAACGGCTTACGCCAAACGCAGTTTCAACTAAACGCGCCATCTTTTGCAAATCCACAGATTTTTGAAACATAGTAACATTTGGAGATAAAATTGTATGAAAAAACTCAAAATAGCATTTGCTACAACAAACCCAACGGAGCCCACTCCGTTCGCATCTGCTTTCAAAGCAGTAAACAGTAAACATGGAGAAATACTTGACACGTATTTGTGGTCAGGTACAGATTTCTCCGAGGACCAGAACAATCTTGAAAACATCGACGAGTTTGTCCAATTTGCTCAAACAGCAGATGTGACCATAATACACTTGTTGAATAAATGCACTGACTTTGATGATGTCATTTCTTCGTTAAGAAAAACAGGTAACCCAGTTTTTGTTATCAGTGCCAATAAGGAAAAGAAAGTATCCAAGAAATATCAAAAAATTTTCCAGAACATTACAGGTTATTTCAGTTATGGCGACAAAAAGAACATTGAAAACCTTTTGCTGTATTTATCAAATTGTTTTATGGGTTCAAATTACAAAGTTAGTGCTCCCGTAAAGCCACAATATGAAGGAATTTTTCACCCCGACTTTGAGCACTTGCCTACACTGGAAGAGTATTTAGAAAAAAAGTTTCAAAAAGGAAAGCTTACAGTGGGCATTTGGTTTCACCACAACCATGTGCACAGTGAAGACACAAGTTTTGTTGAGGGCCTAGTCAGAGAAATCGAAAAATATGGCGCTAATGCGCTTCCGGTGTTTTTTAGTGGATTAAAGGATGACCAGTTAGGAACAAAAGGATTGGATTGGGTAATTGACGAATTCTTCATCAAAAATGGCAAGCCCATAGTTGACGTTATAGTAAGCGCCATTGGGCTTTCGGCGTGTATGGCACCCGGCGGTGCAGAAGCATTAGATGCACTTAGCAGATTGGGCGTTCCAGTGATTAAAGCGGTTTTAACATGTAACTCCTTTGAAGATTGGCAACAAACAAATTTGGGGTTAAGTGTTGCCGATATTCCAACAGAGGTTGCTTTACCCGAATTTGACGGATTTTTAATCACTGTTCCGGTTGCCACAATGGATAGAACTCAAACTAATCCTTTAACGGGAACAAAAATTATCAAATATGAACCAATTCCGGAGAGAATCAACAAAGTTGTTCGCCTCAGCTTAAAATGGGCTAAACTACGGCACACCCCAAACAATGAAAGAAGAGTTGCCATAATTCTTCACAATTATCCACCTAGAAACGATACAATCGGTTATGCTTTTGGATTGGATACATCGGTTGCGGCAGTAAGTTTGTTAGAGAACATGAAACAGCAAGATTACAAAGTAGATTTTTTGCCTGAAAGTGGTCAGACGTTAATTGAGGAAATAATTAACGGGTTAACAAACGACCGCAGGTGGCTGAGTTCTAAAGAATTGGTTGAAAGGGCTGTAGCCAAAATTCCGACAAACAGATACTTACCATGGTTTAACGAGGTACCAAAAAGCACCCAAAAGCACATGATAAAAGATTGGGGGAACCCTCCGGGTAAACTGTTCTACTACAATAACGAGTTACTGGTAGCAGGAATAATCAACGGCAACATCTTCATTGCCCTTCAGCCAACCCGCGGATTCTTGGAAAACCCAGAAGCAATTTACCATAGTCCAGATTTGGCGATGACACACCACTATTATGCGTATTACCGTTGGCTTCGGGACGTGTTCAAGGCAGATGTTGTTATACACCTTGGAGCCCACGGAAGCTTAGAATGGATGCCAGGAAAATCAATTGGACTGACAGACGCCTGTTTTCCAGACATAGCCATTTCAGATTTGCCCAATGTTTATCCGTACATAATCACCAACCCAGGGGAGGGCGCTCAAGCTAAAAGAAGAAGCTACTGCTGCATCATTGACCACCTGATTCCAGTTATGCACAACGCAGACACATATGAAGAAATGGCAGCGTTAGAGATTCAACTGCAAGACTATTACCACGCAAAACTTGCTGACCACGGGAAACTTCAGGTTATGCAAAAGCTGATTTGGGATGCTACAGTTGAAGCAAAACTGGACCATGACTTAGAGATTTCAGAAAAGGACGCAATGGCTGATTTTGATGGGTTTGTTGAAAAGCTACATTCGTATCTGCACGAAGTATCGGATACCCAAATCCGAGATGGATTACACACGTTCGGAGTGCCTCCAACGGGTTCGCGATTAGAAGAGTTTTTGGTTACTCTAACAAGACTCAGTAATGGTTCTGTGCCTTCTTTGAGGGAGTCATTAGCCGAGTTAAAGGGTTACGACTACGAGGATTTGGTTGAAAACAAGGGAACGCTTCGTTCAGATGGCAGAACTAATGGTGATGTAATCAGAGAACTGCACGATATGGCTCGGGAGATTATAGAACGATATAACGAAACGGGTTTTGACGAAAAATTTGTCAACAAAATTGTAAAAGACATAACTAATGGCTCCAGTGCAAAAGTAGAAGAGTGCTTGGCATACGTTTCCAGTTTTCTGGTTCCAGCCCTAGAAGCCACAACAGATGAGTTAACCAACACAATGCTGTCAAGCCAAGGTCAATACATTGTTCCGGGTCCGTCTGGTTCAATGACACGGGGAATGGCGGACATACTGCCTACGGGTAGAAACTTCTATTCTGTTGACCCCCGAGCAATACCGACACCTGCAGCGTGGAAGGTAGGAGTTTCTTTAGGGGACGCATTACTTGAACGCTACATAACAGAAGAAGGAAAGTATCCAGAAAGCATCGGCATCATCTTGTGGGCGCTTCCAACAATGAAAACTAAAGGTGACGATGTTGCAGAAATCCTGTATTTGATGGGTGTAAAACCAGTATGGGAAGGCAGCAGCGGCAGAGTTACAGGAATTGAATCAATTCCACTTGAAGAATTGAAACGCCCCCGAATCGATGTGACTACACGCATCAGCGGAATGTTCAGGGATGCTTTCCCAAATATTGTTCATTTAATTGATGAAGCCGTAGAAATGGTGGCTAAACTAAAAGAGTCAGCTGACGACAATTACCTTGCTAAACACGTAGAAACAGAAGTGGAAGAAAAAGTAGCACAAGGAACAGATGAACAAAAAGCACGCGAAGAAGCATGCTACAGGATTTTCGGTGATTACCCCGCAGCGTATGGTTGCGGCATATGTAGCGCAATAGATTCAAAGAACTGGAAAGACCAAAAAGACCTGACAAACATCTACATCACGTGGGGAAGCTTTGTTTACAACAGAAAAGATTACGGTGTTGCAAAGCCTGAACAATTCAAACTGCGGTTAAGCAAAATCAACTTAACAGTAAAAAATGATGATTCACGTGAATTTGACATTTTAGACGGTGACGACTGGTACGACTACCACGGCGGAATGATTACATCAGTTAAAACTCTTGGAGGAAAAAAACCTCGGTCATATTGTGGTGACAGCTCAGACCCTGATAGAGTAAAAGTTAGAACTACTGCGGAAGAAACGTACCATGTTTTTCGTTCACGGCTGTTAAACCCCAAGTATATTGATGGCCTGAAACGTCATGCATACCAAGGTGCTGCTGAGCTGTCTAGAGTGCTTGACTATGTTTTGGGTTGGGATGCCACGGTTGAAGTTGTTGAAGACTGGATGTACGAAAAAATTGCAGAAAAATATGTTCTAGACCAAGAGATGCAAAAGTGGCTCAAAGAAGTGAACCCGTATGCTCTTCAAAACATGACAGAAAGGTTGCTGGAGATTATTCAGCGTGGCATGTGGAACGCCAGTGAAGAGATGCAAAAAGAGTTGCAGCAGATTTACTTGGGAATTGAGGCGTTACTGGAAAGCGCGACTGAAAAACAGAATAAAAGTTGATGGTGAAACAAAATGAAAGAAAAACAACTAAACCTCAAAATTGAGGGAATCAAAGCAAAAATAGTATACCACAATTTTCAGGGGTATGACCTGAATTCTTTGCTGGTATCATTTAATGAAAAACGCAGAATCTTGTCAACATGGGACGGACACAGACAGGTCAAGTATGTAGCCAATAATTACATCCCGCGTAAACTGTCAGAGCACACAATACAAAACTACGAAGAGTTTGCTCAAAAATTCCCGCTTGCACTAGGGACAACTCCCCAAGAAATCTCGATGCTTAGCACTGGCGTTAACATGGATAACTTGGCACAATGTGAAAAGTCTTACCAAGAGTTCAATGTGTGTTGTTTTGCAACAGCGGGGGCAAGAGGAAACGCGCAAAGAAGCGGAGTGGACACAGGAGATTACGTGGAACGGGATGGCAAATTTGTAATGACAACTGGAACAATAAACGTGGTTCTTCTAACCAACGCAGTTCTAAGTGATGGAGCTATGGCGCGAACTATCATGACAGCAACAGAAGCAAAAACTGCTGCCATGGAGGATTTAGGGGTAAAAAGCAGTTATACGCCAAAAAACCAAGCCACAGGCACAGGTAGTGACAACATGATTGTTGTTTCAGGAGTGGGATCATGTAAACCAGTACTAACAACAAGCGGTCACACAAAACTGGGAGAACTTATTGGGTTCACAACAAAAAATGCAGTCTTTAAGGCATTAAAGAAAAACGACGGCTACTAAACTCAGCGGAATTGAAAACGCCTAATGACAGCAAAACAAAACCAATCAGAAATCGTGTGGACCAGCAAAGAATTGATTACCTCAGTAATGTGGATGATTCTCATTCTTGTTCAACTTGTTTTTCCCGTGTTATTTTTCAATTTTCTTGGATTTTCGGTTTTTGTGTATATCGGCGTTTTGTTTCTCGGAGCTTTTTTTGTTATCACTTGGATATCACGAATCGAATTTAATCAAAAAGGGGGAATTCCTCAGGGCAAGAATTGTATGTACACAACAGTTCTTGTGCAAAGTGGCATTTATTCGGTTGTAAGGCACCCCATGTATACCGCGTGGATTTTGTTGGTTCTTTCATTTCCGCTTTTTTCACAACACTGGTTTAGTTTGTGCCTTGGTGTATTAACTACGGTACTAATTTACAGATATGCAATAGACGAAGACAAACGTCTTGTCAAAAAATTTGGCAATAAGTATGAAGAGTACATGGAAACAGTTCCGAGAGTTAACATAATAACAGGGATTTATGCACGGTTACGGAGTAGACGGTGATAAAAAAACAAGTGTTAAAAAAGTAACAAAAACTCTCGTTGTGGATGAACGTCTCTAACTTAGAACCAGAACGTAAGTAGTTTCGGGGCAACAGCACGGTAAAGAAGAGATTATGCTTTTATTTTCTCTTTTTTTACCACATTTCGGAAGGTTTTGTTGCAGTTTCCACATTTGTACAATGCTATAGTCAACTGCAGCCGTTCACCAGATTTGCTTGGCCTTCCTGCCATTTGCCAAGTTTTTACGGGCGTTTCTTTATGTTGACATTCGGGGCACTCTGCAACATCGGGGTTGCCCAGTGCGCTTAGAAGGTCGAGTCTGAGGTCTTCACCTGTGCTTTGCATGTTTGCGATTCGTTCAGCTAGTTGGGTTTCTTTGAATACGTCTCGTATCCATCGGGCAAAGTCGCCTCTGTTTTGGTGGAACTCTAAAGAAGATGTTGGTACTTTGTTGATTTTTTTCTTGAGGTCATCTAGGTTGAAGGCAGCTTCGAATAGTGGTTTGTTGAATGCTTCGTAGAAGTAGAATCCCCATTCTGAAGTTACTTTTTCGTCCTGCTCTTTGTCGTCTTGTTTTATGGTAATATTCAATCTCGGTATCTCCCCACAATCTTTTTTATATTCCTCTAGAAGGCACTTAACTGTTTCTTCCCAGTTTGTTGTGTTCATTCGTCGGTAGTATACGGTGTCACGTTTGCGTGGGTCGTCAGAAAAGTCTGTTTCAAGATAGTTACTGAAAGTTTCTCGCAGGTTGGAGCTTCCTCCAAGGTAAATCATTGTACGGTCTTTGTCGTAAAAAGCGTAGACACCAGTTTCCTCTGGAACGCCCTTCGCTCGTTCTCCCCATAGATACAGGTTACCTTGAATTGGCATCATATCTCACAATACCAAATAATATGTTAAGCGATGTTTATGAAGCCTTTGGCAATTTTTTCGTCAAAGCAGATTTGCAAATGCAAGAAAAATCAAAAAAAATCCAATTTTACATCTTATTCCAGCTTACTACGCATTTGAAGTCCCGCTTAGGAACATGCAAACCCCCGTTTTTGTCAAGCCAATACTTGGTTTCGCCGTCCACCAC
>JAOZIC010000044.1:0-5194 GCA_026014605.1 Candidatus Bathyarchaeota archaeon | reverse complement strand
GTAGAGAAAACCTTTGGCAACAGTTTTTTGTCGTCAACTATCAGGTACCGCACGGGCTGCATGTTTAGTCCATTGGGAGAAAGTCTGGCTGCTTCAACACATTTTGTTAAAACTTCTTTTGGAACTGGTTTGGGCAGATATTTTCTGATGGTTCTGCGGTTTGTTATGCATTCAAATACTGAAGGTTTCACCATTTTTCACCGCTGTAAACAGGTCTAACTGTTTGGTTAAGTCAGGAATTCGGTTATCTGGTTTGCAATTTGGTTGTGGAGGTTTTCACGGTTTTCGTAGGTGACTTTCACGATTTCTGTGTCCAGTCTTGTTTTGATGCTTTTGATTAACGGAGTTTCTAGGCGGTAGTGAATTGTCCCCAACAGTGGTTTGTTGCTTTCCACGGCTTTGAGTAATGCATCACTAAATGATGTAGACAACAGTTCCATTGGACCTATTTCGTCGATAGCGATTATGTCCGCGTTTTTTGTTGCATCCAGAATTGAGCCCGCACCGATAACATCTAGGTCGGTTAGGTTTACGTGGTATTTGCCTACTTTTGGTCCTGTTGTTTGGTTTTTGTGGGCTAACCATCCTCTGGTTCCTGTGGATATGTCCATGATTTCAAAACCTACGCGGACTCCTCCTTCGCGTACGTCGCGGCAGATTACGCCGCCGATTTCGTATTTGCGGGTTTTTAGTTCATTTATGGAACGTCGTAGTACGCTTGTTTTTCCGACGCCTGGAGGTCCTGTTACTAGTATTATTCGTTTCAACGCAACCACCCTTTGCATCCTATTTAGATGATTGTTTAATATTTAGGTTGATAATAAAAGCTTCATAGTTAGGAGAGATATGAACGTTGAGCTTTGGTTTCCCCACTGAAACAATAAAGGAAGGAGAAATCAAGGCAGTAGTACCTAAGCTTGAAACATACAGAGAAAAACCCCAAGACTACGCTCCGTCCAAAGCACCAGTTTTCTATAACCCCGTAATGGAGCTTAACAGAGACTTTGCAGTTTTGGCGTTGCAAGCCCACCAAAAAACAGTTGACAGGGAAATAAGGGTCAGTGAACCTTTGACGGGTTGTGGGCTTAGGGGTGTTAGGTTTGCTGTTGAGGTTTCTGGGGTGTGCAAAGTTGTTCTTAATGACATTAATCCGCAATCGGTTAAAATTACCAAACATAATGCCGAACTTAACGGTGTAGAAGACAAAGTTGAAGTTTGCAACTTGGATGCAAACCTGTTTTTAACCCAACACGCCGCACCCAAGAAAAGGCTTGACTACGTCGACGTTGACCCCTTTGGAACACCTGTTGTATACATGGATTCAGCGTTACGTGCGTTACGCAACGGCGGCATGATTGCATTAACAGCAACAGACATGGCACCCCTTTGCGGAGTTCACCGCAAGGCGTGTATTCGAAAATATGGGGGAACTCCTTTGCGCACAGAATACTGTCACGAACTAGCGGTTCGCCTTTTAGTTGGCTGCACTGCAGTTATGGCTGCTAAACACGAGATTGGAATCAACGTTTTGTTTAGCCACAGCATCGACCACTACGTTAGAGCATATGCAACAGTAAGCCACGGCGCAAAAGTCGCAGACAAAAGCGTCCAACAGATGGGGTACATTCTTCACTGTTTTAGCTGTTTTCACCGAGAAACCGTCCAAGGAATAGTTTCACCCCTAAAACAGGTATGTCCAAACTGTGGAGCAAAACTCAGTGTTGCAGGACCATTATGGTTAGGCAAAATTGCTGACCAAAACTTTTGCGCCACCATGGAGGAAGAATTGGGAAAACGTAACCTGAAAAAAAAGAACAAACTTCTCAAAACATTGACGTTAATTCGTAACGAGGCTGACGCGCCAGTAACGTATTATGGGGTGGACAAAATCTGTGACAAACTGAACCTGCCGATTTCTTCACAAACCAAAGTGATGAACGGAATAAAGGCTCAAGGTTTTGTGGCAATTCCAACGCATTTTAACAGCCGAGGCATTAAAACAGACGCTCCCACAGACGTAGTTAAAGACGTAATTACAAAACTTGCACAAAAAATGGGCAGATAACTTAGTTTACGCCCAGTTTCTTGTAGATTGCAGGTTTTTGTGATTCTGCTTTGGTTTGGACGTTTTCAAAAAGGTTGTTTCCTTGGCTGTCGATTGCAACAGTTAACGGTCCAAAATCGTTTACTTCCAAAACCCACATGGATTCTGGCATACCTAAATCGGTCCACTCGACGCTTTTTACCTGTTTTACTGCTTTGGCTGCCAAAACTGCTGCACCTCCAGTGAACGCGGCGTAGACTGCTCCATATTTTTTCATGGCGTCGGCTGTTTTTTTGCCCATTCCGCCTTTGCCGATTACGATTCGGACGTTGAAGTTTTTGATGAACTCGTCCTCATACTGGTCCATACGCGCGCTTGTTGTTGGACCAGCAGCCACTATTTTCCAAACGTTACCCTCTTTTTTTGCGACTGGACCACAATGAAAAACGGCTAGTCCAGCTAAATCTAAGGGCAGTTTTTTTCCCGCCTTATGGTATTCTAGGGCTCGTCTGTGGGCATAATCACGTGCAGTAACAACTGTTCCTGTTAGGTAGATTGTGTCGTTTACTTTGAGTTCGCGGACTTGTTTTTCTGACACTGGAGTTTTTAGCCTGTAAACCGCCACTGTTTCAAACCACCTTGTGAGTTAGGTACTCCACTTTTCCGTCTGAATAAATCTTGGCGGAGGCTCTTCGTGCAGCCCAGCACTGAACCACAACCGCAACAGGGTAAGAAGCAGGGTGCCTGTGAGCGTAATCCACTTTTATGTCCAAAACCGTGGTTTTTCCGCCTAAGCCCATTGGACCAATTCCAGACGAGTTTGCGGCTTGGAGTAGTTCTTGTTCAAGTTTTGCTAGTTCAGGGTCGGGGTTGGGTTCACCTAAAGGTTTTAGCAGATTGGCTTTGGCTAGGTTCATTGCTATGTCTGCTCCGCCGCCTACGCCGACGCCGATTACTGTTGGGGGGCACGGTTTTGCGCCAGCTGCTATTATGGTGTCTAAAACAAATCTTTTGAGCCCAGATACTCCCTGACCAGGAGTTAACATAGCTAGGGCTGAAACGTTTTCTGAGCCGCCGCCCTTTGGCAAAACTGTGATTTCTAGGCTGTTTCCGGGAACTATTTCCCAGTGGATGTATGGAACGTGTCGCCCAAGGTTGTTGCCGCTGTTTTGTTGGGTAAACGGGTCAACGGCGTTAGGACGAAGAGGCACCTCGCATGTTGCTTTTTCAACTGCGTTTCTTAGGGCAGATTCAATTTGGTCTAGTCCTTGTATTTGGCTGCCTGCTTTTACATAAAAGATGATTATGCCTGTGTCTTGGCACATTGGAGAGCACGTTTTTTCTGCCAGTTCGATGTTGTCAAGGATGGCTTTTAGTTGTGCTTTTCCAACTTGGTTTGTTTCTTGGCGGTATGCTTTGTGAAGGGCGTCTTTGACGTCTTGTGGCAGTTCGGTTACCGCCAGTTGTAAGAGTTTGAAAGCCACAGTCTCTACTAATTCCCCAGTTACCAAGAGATTGCCCGCTCCGTGAACAGAAAACAAGTAAGACATGCCTTATACTTTTTGCTACAAACCCACGAAATACAAAGCCAACTATTTGATATCGAACGTTTTATCTGCGATATTGTCTAACTACAATACGCAAGCTCATTTGCATCTAATTCGGGAATTGAGTCACAAAAATGACCGAAGAGTCATCCCTAGAAAAAAAGAGATACGACCGCCTAGAAGACCTAGACATAGGCGCAACCATAGCCAAAAAGTTGCGAGAACTGGGTTTTAACACGGTAGAGTCTTTGGCGATGGCTACAACAAAAGAATTAGAGGAAGCTGGCTTGAGCAGAAAAAAGGGGCAAGAACTGATTAGACAAGCACGTTCATGCATGCCCCTGCCGTTCATCCGAGGCGACGAACTGGTCAAAATGCGGGAAACAGTTCGCCGTTTAACAACCGGAAGCAGCATGCTAGACAAACTGCTGGGCGGCGGAATCGAGTCACAATCAATTACAGAGTTTTACGGAGAATACGGAAGCGGCAAAAGCCAAATCTGCCACCAACTCTGCGTAAACGCGCAGCTACCCCCCGAACAGGGTGGACTAGGCGGCGCAGCCCTTTACATAGATACAGAAAACACTTTTCGAACTGAACGAATTTTCCAGATGGCAGAAAATGTTGGTATAGACCCAAAAGAAGCAGTAAAAAACATAATTTTTGCCGAAGCGTATACTTCGGACCATCAAATGTTTTTGTTAGAAAACGCAGACAAAGTCATCAAAGAAAACAACATACGATTAATCATCGTAGATTCTTTGACTTCACATTTCAGAAGCGAATACCTGGGCAGAGAAATGCTCGCCGAACGACAACAAAAACTCAACAAACACCTGCACATGCTGATTCGGCTAGCCCGAGCCTTCAACGCCGTCGCAGTTGTAACAAACCAAGTCATGGCTAAACCGGACGTCTTTTTCGGCAACGGAATACACCCCGTAGGCGGTCACATAGTTGCGCACACCAGCCACACACGCGTTTTTCTAAGAAAATCTGCCCGTGGACCAGTCAGAATCGCCCGTCTGGTTTCAAGTCCACATTTAGCTGAGGGGGAAGCTATATTCATGGTTTCTGAACAAGGAATACAAAACGTTTCAAACGAGGAGAACACATTATAAAATGCCAATCTCAAAAATTTTTGTAGTTAGATTCTTTCAACTAATAAAATCTAGACGATTCGCCGAAGCAGAACGAGTCCTAGAAAGAATACGAGAAAAAACAAACGAAACAGAATGGAACAGCGGATACCTCCACGCCCTCGACGGCATACTATTAGCCCAAAAATCAAACGACAGCTACGCGTTTCTTAACAACATCAACTTCGAAGACGAAAAAGACCTCAAAAAACACAGAAAAGAGTTCCTCAAAGAATACAAAAACAAAATCCACACAGACTTCGACCGAGGATATTACGCGTCATGGGCGGACTATATGCTCATATCAACAAGAGACCTAAGTAATGCCGAGAAAGAGCAACCGAAAAAAGAAGAACAAACCGAAGAAACAAGCGAAACAACCGAATCTGAAGAGCCAAAAGAACAGTAAAGCAGGCATATTTGAAGACTAATAGTAGTTCATTGTTGAAAACTACCTTTTTTCA
>JAOZIC010000209.1:7991-17517 GCA_026014605.1 Candidatus Bathyarchaeota archaeon | reverse complement strand
CTTAATCTTCAGCGTCTGCAAATGCTTTGGATATTTTCTGTATCTCTTGAGTAACCGAAGACAGAAACTTCATCCGGTTTTCAATCTCTCGCCTTTGGTTACTGGTCAGTTGCTTGAACTTTGGCATAACATCTTTCATGACACAAATCATCAAATCGCGCTCTTTTCTTTCGTTAAGGTTCCTTATCTCCACCTGCCCCCCAGGATACATGATCATAAGGTTTCCTTTAGGGTCAACATTTGCTTGCTTCACATTCCCTAATTCATCAGGAAATGCGCTTGGAGACACCGATATTGTTTTTGCCAAAGGCTTCATCAATTGTAAGAACGACTCAAAAAACACGTCTACAACCCGTTTTTCTTCAGATTTAAGTTCCGAAATCTGTCCAACATCATCTTGTAAGCTTTTCATTGAAGCAATAAGTTCATCTTGGCTGACCTGTGGCGATTTTGGCGGTGGCTGAACTGTTTTGGGTTTTGCTTCTTGCGGTTTTGTTTCTTGGTTTTCGGCTGGTGCTTGCTCTGCGCTCTGGCTCATTTCGGGGTTCCCTTCTTTGTTTTTCGCTGTTTATTTTGTTTAAGCAGTTGTGTGTTTGTTTTTGTGACACACATATTTTGTTATGTGCGTTTGTTCTTTTGTTAGTTATTTATCATGCCCAGAAAGCATATTAAGTCTTAAGACGCAATACTTATATCCTTTCCCACAACCACTTTTTTTAAGGGTGGATCTATTTTGAGCTACGGGCATCAAGGTTTAAGAGATGAAGCAGAAAAAAGCCGAATGAAGCTGGAATCTTCTGCCCGCACCGAAAAAGGCAAAATCAAAGTAACCCTTGACAAAGAACGCCCAATGTCCCAATGTCCACTTTATGACAAATACGAAATCCAAAGATACGACCTACACGCAGGATACAGTTTTGCGCATATGGATGAAATGATACCAAAAGGCACACCATACTACATTGACAGCGGAAACAAATTCGTAGAACGTATCGTCCGAGCACTTTACTACTTCAAACAGTGCTCCCTAATCGGTCCATCAGGAACAGGAAAAACCCACATAGTCTACCTTGTCGCGGAGCTGTGTGGTTTACCAGTTTATGAAGTCAACTGTGGTCTCCAAACATCTTCATACGACCTAATTGGACGTTTCATTGGCCTTGGAAAAGAAAACTGGATCGACGGGCTGGTCACCCGATGGCTAAGAAGTGGCGGAATAATGTATCTCGACGAAGCCAACATGATGAAACAGGACGTAGCCACTAGGCTTAACCCAGTTCTCGACACTCGAGGTCATCTTGTACTTAACGAAAAAGACAACGAATGTGTACACAGACACAAATACGGTTACATGATAATCAGCATGAACCCCCACTCATCCGAGTTCTCTGGAACCAAGCCACTAAACGCGGCCATGAGGCGCCGAATGGCGGTGTGGATAAACTTTGATTACACAAGCGTCGGCGAACAGATTTCACCCAACGAAGTAGAATTGCTCAGAAAACGAGCCCAAGTTAGCGAAGATATTGGCTACAAGATTATACAGGTGGGCGCTGAGTTACGAAGACAATACAAAGCAGGGGATATACCATATGGGCCGTCACTTGGTGACTTGATAAACTGGGCGACCCTCGTTTACGACGGTAATACTCCCAACGTTGCTGCAGAAGAAACAATAATTGCGCTGACAAGTGACAACACTGAGGTGCAAGATGACGTTAGGAGAATTGTAGAATCGGTGTTTCCACCGCCACAATGAGATAAAAATTTGCTGCGGTTGAGTCTATGGGTTTCCTTGATTATGCTTGGTCTATATCTCTTCAGAAGGACAACATGAAGACTGGAATCAGTATAGAAACCATGCTTAATCAGCCGACTCTTACCCAAACTAGCGCGGGATTCGATGTAACTGTGCCTCTGCCTGTTGTATCTGTAAATGAGGAAACTGAAGAAAAATCAATGGCTTTTTTGGGGTACAATTTTTTAGTAGACGATGACGGTAAGGCAAGAGTTGGACGCTTGTTTCGAGCATGCGTTTATCACCTCACAACGCATACGTTGATGCCTCAAACAGGAAAAAAACTGGGAAAACCAAAGCGAGTTTCAATTCTTGACCGTTTCGTGAATTCATTTGTCAACGACATTTATGTTAACTCGTATCTTGCAGCGTGGTATCCCGATAAGTTTGCAGACATTGCATATGCAAACTCGTTGGCATACTCTAGGCTTAGGCCAGTTAACAAAATTTTCAATCCAGCAACCCGAATAATGACTGCGTTGATCTCCAAAGTCAACATAGGTACAATTAAGGGAACTCTTAACTCAGAAGAAGAACAAGCCGTGAACGAGATTACCACGAAGGCAACTACGTTAAAAGACGAAATCATGATGGCGCTGGCAATGGAAGGTACCGATTTTGGCGAAGCAATGATTAACACTGCTAATGACATAACTCAAACTTTGGAAAACTATGGTCCAATTTTGGAAGCACCATCGTTGCCATATACTGAGTATAACGGTTCTTGCACAATCTTGTCCAAAACTGGTATGCCATCAGACTTTGAGATGGAACAAACATTCAGAAAATCTCTGGAAACTCTGGGTGGAACCATACCATCTGAAGATTCTATTGAATCATGCTGGAGAAAAGAAACAAACGTTGAAGCGTCCCAAGCATTCAACACTTGGTTGACACAGGACGACCGCGAGAAAAGAATGCTTTCAAAGCTTGAGAATGCCGTAGCTTGGACACGGTTCAAATCAACTAGTTTCCCCAAAGAAGACTACACTACATATCTGCGCGCAAAAGAGATTGTCAGGGGAACAATCCGCAGATTACTAAACACACTGTGTCAAGCTCAAGACGCTCTAGATGAAGATGCAGGCAAATTATACGGAGAAATGGACATGCCTGCTGTTGTACAAATGATGACTTCAGGAACACCAAGACAGGATATCTTCAAACTTGACGAGTACCTGAAAAGTAGCTACGCATGGAGCATAGTTTTAGATGCAAGCGCAAGCATGAGAGTCAAAGGAGAATACGGCAGAGCTTTAGCAATTTGTGTAGCAGAAGCTGCAAATGAGCTGCTTAAAGACCATGCTTCGTGGTCGTTCATTGCTTTTAGTGATCAACTTCATGTCCTGAAGTATGCGTCGGAAGCGTATTCACGTCGAGTACGCGCAAGAATTGGAGGGCTAAAGTTTGGCGGTTTGACGTATATGCCTGATGCTCTTCATGTTGCAGGAGAACTGCTTGCCGAAAGATTCGATGAACAAAAATTCGTAGTAGTTCTTTCAGACGGGTGGCCATACGGATACAAAGGAATACCCCTTGCCCTGTCAGAGAGCATTACTGCACTGGAACGAAAAGGCATAATGGTGATTGGCGTAGGATTTGAAACTGACCGGATGCAAAACTTCTTCAGAAGGAACGCTGCGGTGTATGACCAACGTGACCTTGTAAAGAAATTTGCTAATGTTTATGTGCGAACTTCAGAAAATGCTCTTGAAGGCTAAAGTGCAGTTTGTTGTGCCAAAAATGAATGATTGATTGTTTACGTCGGGCAAGGAAGCGAGATTGTTGCATCGAACTCAAACTTGTTTTCTGTGTCGCCGTCTTTCTTGTTTAAAACTATTCTTTCTGGAACGCCTTGATGAATGTATGCTAGGTAGATTATGTTTTCTCCAAGTCCCAGCTTTTTTAGGTCTTCAATGTTTTCTTTGACCTTTTCGAGTTGAGTTTCTTTTTCTTTCAAGTTTTCAACTGCGTCAAAAAGAATTTGTGCCTCACCCTGTTTTTCTGTGGAAAGCATGATGTCTTTGAATTGAATCCAGCCCGATTTTGCGTCCTTCTTTTTTCCGTTGCCTTTACCTTTGCTTTTGTTGTTACTTTTGGTGTCTTTTCCGGTCTTTTGCAGCCCAGACAATTCTTTTACCCATTCTTCGTCAGCGTTGCTTTCCTGTTTTTTTCTTAACAATTCGCCTAGCTTTTCGCCGTATTCAGCGCCTAAAGTTTTGCATGTGCAGATTTCTTGTTCAACGCTTTCACTTAATTCCCGAAGGGAAAAGAAACTTCGTATCTCTGTAACCATGTTGTTCACCGTCTCAGAGCACTGGATGGGTAAGCACTCGCTGTGCTCAAGTTTTGATTGAAATTACTTAGTTGAGCTAACTGTTACTAATTATTTGTATGTCACACCTATGCACACACAAGTCCTGAGTTTGACGTTTACTGGGGACTATTTTTTTGTTTAAGAACTAGAATTCGCTCAATGTTTGAAGCTTGAGATGCTATTAACGCGAACGTTATGTAAATCGAAAATCCGGTGAATTGCCTTATCATGTTGGGGCTATTCCAGAACCAGCTTGTTGCTCCGCTATAGTGGTATCCTGCAACAAACCATGCCAGGAATACTTCGATTATTGGTTCTGCTATTTTTGACAGTTTGGGCGGTAATGCCGCAAAATGTGAGTTGAAGGTTATGATTAAGTAGATTGGAATGTTGATTATGATGTCAAATAGTGTAAGTCCTACAAATATGCCGTAGTTTTCCATGAACGTTCTTACTAGGATGTTTCCTTCTTCCATTGGGTTGTTGATGAAAATCAGTGTGACCAAGTAATCTAACAAAATGAATCCGAACAGGAGAACCGCTCTTGTTAGCCATATGTTGTTTTTTGGTACAAGATATTTTCTAAGATTGCGGATGCGGCTCCGGTTGGGTTTCACTGGTCTTTCCCCAACATGTATTATATCTTGCTCTATCAGATAAATTATTTCTTTTTAGGCACCGTTTTTGCTCTTTTTGTTAGTAATTTTGGTGGTTGTGTGTCAAAAGTTGTGTATACACAGCCAAATAAAGTTCTAAGTGCATGTTGATAATACGAAGAAAAGATATGGATGAAATTTATCGATTTTCGATTCGAATTCAGAATATGAACATTGAGTATTGATTCATACTTCATATTCATACGTCTTAAATGTTGAAAAAATAACTTCCAGTTCGGATTGGAATTAAATTCAGGTTGGATTCCCTATGGAAGTACTGAAACAGAAACCCAAAAACTCTGGAAGTCTATATGGCGAAAACGCACATGTATGGAAACTTCTAAAAAAAGAAAGAAAGCCCTTAGATTTTCTTGCAGACATCGAGAAAACATTTCTCCAGTTTGATCTGGCAAGAAACGAAATACGCGTCTACCTCTATCTGGCAAGATCAGGGGTACAAAAAGCTAGAGAAATTTCAGACACTCTTTCTTTACACAGAACCGAGACCTACCGGATTCTAAGAGATTTGGAAAAACGTGGTCTTGTTTCTTGTATTTTAGAAAAACCATTGAAATTCACGGCTGCGCCCTTTGAGGAAGCCTACGACATTCTGGTAAAAACCAAAAGACTCAACGTGCAACTTTTGGAAAGGAAAAAGAACGAATTAGTTGAACTTTGGTTGTCTGTTCCCCACAAAAAGGCAGAGCCAGAAACTAAAGAAATCTTTCAGATACTCGAAGGAGAAGAACAACTAATCCTTAGAGCCAACGAAATTGTTGATAGAACAAAGAAAGAAGTATGTGTGCTAGCTCCTGACTTGGGGCTGTTACGCCTTTACCATTCTGGTTTTACCGACAACCTAGAAAGGATTTCCAAAAAGAAAGTAAAAGTCTTGCTTCTGACAAATGATTCACCAAAAAGCCATTTCATAGCAGAAAAAATGGGTCTTAGTGACGTGAAATATCTGCCTGTAAAGTCTGATGACCTTCCTTGCTATATACTGTCTGACAAACAAGAGCTTCTGTTTTCCATAAAGAACGGTGAAGATCACGATTCTGGGCTGCGAAGAAAGAAAGAAAAGATCTCTTTCCTTTGGACAAACTACAACACGTTCCTCAAAGCTTTGCAATTGCTTTTTGTGAACTTGTGGGACAACAAAAAGTCATCTGTAGCTAAAGAGTTGCTCAAAGTAAGTGTTGCTGCTAAGTAGATTCACAAATGAGTTCTGAACATCCAAATTATTTATTCAAAAATCGAATATGAAAGGGATTAGTTATGATAACTAAAAATCGTTTCGAAAGACCTAAAAGAACAAAGCACCATAATATACATAATGATATATTGCTGTTTTCGCTTTCCCATGCGCTGGATAAAAAAGCGGCAATGAATTTGGTTGATGAACAAATGTTCTGCGTAAAACACCATTCTGGCGGACTGGAAGGTCGCTTTATATGCAATGTTGGGGGTTCATTTGCATGAACTTCAGTGTCGTTATGCCCATCCACAATGAAGCTGATATGCTTCCTCTGAGTCTTCCTACTGTATACCATCTTGTGCCCTCTGAAGTTATCCTCATTTTTGATAACTGCAGTGACGCATCTGAACAAGTTGCTGAGAAGATAATCAGCAAATATGATCCACAGCATCGTATTACTGTATGCATTAACGATGTTCCTACAACGATTGAACACAAGGAAAGGCTGTCATATCTAATGAGGTTAGGCATGGACTCAGCTTTCTATCGTGTTGTTTTGGTTACCGCTGCTGATATCATGCTTGATCCTGAAATACGGCTGTTCATGAGTCAGATAACTAAGTTTCCTTTCATGTCCTTTGATCATGTTGATTATCCAGTTAATTGGAGAACTCTGGTCAAGAGGGGATTGCGTTTTCTTCCTTTGTGGAAGGATGAACGTCTCAGTGGCATATACGCAGTAAACTTGAATGTGAGAGCTGAATGCGAAGACCAAGAAAAAGTCAAATCAATTGAACTAGGAGAAGACACCCTCATGCAGCAGTGTATCCAAGCAAAGTACCCTACAAAATTCTTTTATGTCAATAACATTCACTTGCGCCCAAAAGAAGACTCTGACCGTCAATACCGAAGAGGGCTATCGTACTGGAAAACTGCTAAAAGGGGCTTTTTCAAAACGGTCGTAAGCGCGGTTATTTCTGGAAGATTCTGTCTTATCAAAGGATATATTCACGCCCGAGTTGGCGAAAAATCATTTTAAATAAAAGTTGGGTTTAGTTATGACCACCGCACTTTCTAGTCTCGTCGATCTAAAACATCGATTTAGAACATCCAGAGCACGCATACATAAAATTCTAAAAAGAAAACCACTGTGGGCGTGCCAACCTGGTGTCCTGCAAATAGATACAACAAACAGACGTTGTCCACTGAATTGTGTATTCTGTAATCCTCAACACAATTTCATTGATTCATCCGGTGATCTACCGCTTTCTACTATAGAACATGTAGCTAGTGAACTGAAAAGGAATGGAATATTCATAAACTATGCTAGACCATGGATGAATACAGACCCTACTGTGGAAAACAGATTGCCCGAAATATGTGCAATACTCAAAAAGCATTTGGGTTGCCGCATTGACCTCTTCACTAACGGAGTTCTTTTCAAGAAACGTCACATGTTAGTTGACGAAAATGTGGATGACATACGTTTCACGATTTCTGCTGCAAACGCCGATTTGTATAATGAAGTTCATGGTAGACCACTGTTTTCGGAAGCTGTTAAAACAATTAATTGGGTAAAGAATAACAAATTACGTCACCACAGAATGTGGGTAAATTTCATATTGTTTGAAAAGAACGCACATGATTTGCACAACTGGCAGGAAATGTTTGCAGACTTCAAGCAAGATATACGAGTCCTCCATTATGGTGAAGATAGGTTGACAAGCAGCAATGTTGCACAAGGTTCAGAAGACTTGCTATCAACGTATCGAAAAGGTTTGATCAACAAGCTTATCGCCCAGGAGCGTCCGTGTACCTGTTTTGAAAACATGGCAATCAGTTACAACGGTAAGTTCATGCAATGCTGTGACATTTCATATGAACATAACTGGGGGCATGTTGAAGAAATAGATATACAAGAGGCAATCAATAAACGACTTGATGTCGGATTGAACCACGAAGGGTGCAAAGGATGCGTTCAGAAAAATCCACATTGGAAGGAGCTTTTTGAAGAGCATGTCTGGTCCTAGAATCCTATGTGTTGTTGTTTCGCTAGGTGGTTACGATAAGACTGTTGAATCTATAAATCGCCAGACTTGCCCTGTTTCCAAGCTTGTTATTGCTAACAAGCCCTTTCCCGAGTTTAAATACATAGGAGAACGGGCAGGTATGGCAATGCGAGATGCGCTATCAAAGGAGTGTTTGGACGATTTCACTCATATTTTGAGAGTTGATGGTGATACGGTACTGCCAAAAAACTTTGTTGAGGAGTCGTTGAAATCAAATGCTGATTTAGTTGGTTGCGGAGGATACGCTCAGTTGCTAACTGTTTCAGTATTCAAAGATCTTTTTGCATACATTTATCCTGTTGATTTTGCGGAAGACACAGTTATCTCTCAAGCAGTTATTCGTTCTCCACACCATGTTTACAGCAAATACGTCGTAAATCCGGTTAATCCGTTACCAAAAAAATACCCAATTACTTCTTGGATAAAAAATGGTGAAGCTCGTTACCGGATAGGCATATCTTTTTTGCTTACCTGTTTGAGTTTCCGTGACCGTAGAAGCTCTACTTTAGTAGGATTCAAATCGATATTGATTGTAATGGGCTTTTTGCGTGCAAAAATGAGTGGATGCAAGCAGTATTCTTTTGTAACTTCTAGATCTTTAACAAAATATTGACAACTCAAATTTTGTTTCCCTTTTTTCGGCAAACATAAGAAAAGCTGTGCATTCTCGATGAGTGTTCAGTTTTCAGTTTAACAACCAAAGTTGTCAAACACTTCTGTTTTTACACTTCAACACATGTAGCATTTGCCATCACAAAAACATCCCGCATGTCATGGACTTGGGTTGAAATGTGTAGGGGTGCAGTTCGTGTTTGTGTGTCTGCATTAAATACTATTGTGTATGTTCCGTTTCCGCAGTCAGTTATGGTCGGTGAATCTACCTGTATCCAATCTTGTGTTCCTAGACTTCCATCATAATCATAAGCTAATGTGATGTTTTGGGCTAAAGCGGGTTTGCCCTCATTTAGCACGTTGCATGTTATGTTTACCTGTTTGTTTGTTTCTTCCAAGAGGCTGTAAGTTCCGTCCACATTGATTGATGTTGTTATGTTGGTTGCGTGTTCCATTTCCGTTTCAGAGTCTATTGTGTTAAAAACCAAAGTAAAGTTTGCAGATGCACTGGACACTCCGTTTCCATCTGAACCCCACGACATCCATATGCCTGATTCATATGGCGAAATGTCACATTCCGTGAACAGGACCGTGGTTTTTCCAAAGTGTGATTGGTTTCCAACAAATGAAGCATACTTGTTAAGATTAGATGTTAAAACCTGAGTTTCTCCGCCGTTGGACACATTGACTAGGGCACTTGTTACCGTGTTTTTCAAGCCTAGTTTTGTGGCTAAAATGTGAGTGTTTAGTGTAGTTGCGGTGCGTGTTTCGTTTCTTCTGCCTGCTTCAAAAACGCCGTAAACCACAGAAAGAATCAGCAAGGCTATAACCAACGCTGTGATGATGAGGGTTTGTCCTGAATTTTTGCGCCTGCGAAAA
>JAOZIC010000209.1:0-7891 GCA_026014605.1 Candidatus Bathyarchaeota archaeon | reverse complement strand
CCCTTGCAGTTTTTTCTAAATCTCACAAGCTGGGACCTCCACACTGCACGTTCAAACGATATAAAACTTGGTCCACCAATACTATGTAATTAAACGAATAAGATTCAGCATCTTCAAAGTTGGCTCCCATCTCTGTGGGAACCTGTGGATACGTGGTGTATTCCACAAAAAAGGAGGAACCGTTCCAACCTGTTGCTACTAATAGTTTTGGACTTGAATCCAAAACGTCTGGAACCGTAAATGTTTCGTTTGAGGTTGAACTCAAAGAGGATTCGTAACCATATGAAAACTGGTAAACTGTCTGCAGGGTCACTCCAGAAACGTTTGGGTCAGTCAGTAAGGTGTTGTTAAGTGGACTTAAACTAAGAAACGTGTTGTTCGGCAAAGGCTCAGGAGAAAGATGCCTAAACATGCAGACTCCTTGTGCGGTTACTCGGTTGTCGTAGGGCGATTGGGCAAAAACAACAAGTAATGCAGTTCCGTTTGATGTGTTCGGAATTTCTACTTCAATAACCCCCTGCCCTGTATTAGAGGTGCTTGAGTATGTGTCGTTTAGAAAGTTGTTGGCTACCACATAGCAATGCAAACTTGTGGCTACGGGCGCTTGGTTTCTGTCTACTGAAATGTTAAATGTGTATGTGCTTGACTCTGCGCCTGTAACGTTTGAGTCCAATGTAACTGAAACGTCCATAATCTGTGTAAACGTAAATCTGAGCGCAACTTTTTCCAATCTTATGGCTTCAAACATCTCCAAATAGTTTAGAGCATATGTGTTGTTGGTGTTGAGTCTGCAGATTTTGTCGCGGTCAAGTTCGTAAGTAAACGAGCTTTCTTTAGCTAAACCAAACGCTGTTGGTGTTAAAGTCTGGTTTTCACCCCAATTCGCTGGGGTTCCAGGACTAACCAGTATGTTTTCAACTATTTTGCGCAAGTATTCTTCTTCGTTCAAGTCCTGCATGCTGTCGATGTATGGCGTAACTATCCTTGTTGTTGCAACCATAGACACCATTACTACAATTACAATAAGTGTGCACGCAAAGAATGAATCAATCGAAGTTGCTGGCATCGTTTATGTTCACCTTAACTGCTCTATACTGGAGGAGAAACTCCGAAGATTCCAACAAGAAAGCTCTGCGAAAGCACAAGTGACACATAAGCAGTTATTGCTAGAAGGGCACAATACTTTAGTCCAGCGGCGAAGTTTCCTTCACTGATTTTTCCTATGAAGAATCCTGAAATCCAGCATTGGAAGATTATGCCTAACGAGAATACTCCTATCTGCCCTGCGATTTCTGAGGACATTGATGCATACAATGTTGGGGTTGAAAACTCGGTTAAGATGTACATTGTCATTGTTACTATTGTTGTTGTTAACGCAATGAGTACACTCCAGACAAACGCCAAAATTACGTACGGTTTAAGCAGTGCCCGTTTGTTGACTTGGGACTCAAACTCTTTTTCACTGTATTCGGAAAGAATTTCTAACGAACGCACAGGCCCACCGCCTACTTCGATTGTTTCAACCATCATCATGAAGTTTATAAGAACTTGCCAGCTGCTGATTTTTTGTTTAAAGTTTTCAAAGATGTCTTTTAATGACACTCCCCACTCGATTTGACTGCGAACTAACCCTAAAAATTGGGAGAACGGTCCGTAGTCTCTGCGTTTTGTTGCGTGAATTATGCTTTTTTCAGGAGAAATTCCTGTTTTTTGAGATTCTGTGATGTCTCTTAGAAAACTTGGCAAAGACTCTTCGGCGTTATAGTTTACTCTAGCGATTCTGAAGTACTCGATAGCTCCTGGTACAACAGCTATCGTTAGACAAATAGTTAAAACCAAAGGCATTCCAATGGAATCGCCCATTTCTGTTAACGAAGGAACTAACATGAACGCGATAAGTATGCCTGCGGCTGCACCAATGCAAATCAATGTTTTTTTGTATACTGCTTTTAGGTTGAGAAGTGTGCTTCTTTGCATGTTATGAGCAATTAACATGAACAACACTGTAATCATGGGCATTAAAAGAAACGTGAGTAGATACGCGAATATTGGCGAGTTTGGAAATGATATTCCAGCCATGAGTTCCATTGCTGCAGTTGAAGAAAGTAATACATAAAGAATGTATACACAAAGGATTACAATCAGCATAACTGAGTAGCCTTCAACTAAAGTGGCAATTTTTTCGGTTGATCTCGTCATTTCTTTGTTTCTTAATTCAAAGATTACTCTAAGTTTGCTTTGCATGTAGTCGCTAATTTTTCCACCACTTTTAATAGATGAAATAAATCCTCCCAAAAAATCTCGATAAGCTTTTGAGCCAGTCTGTTCCGCCATTTCATACATTGCGGATAGCGGGTCTTTTCCTAAGACTTCTACCTGCCTGACTATTTCTTCTGCTTCGTCTTTAAACCGAGGCAAAAGAGTTATTCTTCGCAGTCTTTTCCAGCTGTCATACAAGGAAACACCACTAGTAGCCATCAACGCAAAAAGCATTACCACGAAGGGCAGTTCGCGGTCTATTTCTTCTTTCTTTTCACTTGCTCCTTGTGAAATTTTGTTGATTATGTTGCCGATAAATCCCTGTTGCTTTGACACTTAGGTTATCCATCCTGCGTCTTTTTCGATGAATTCTTGTTCAACCAGATGTGGGCTCTTGTGGTATCGGCTCAAAACTACGCTTACGCTTCTGAAGTCTCGGATTCCGCGTTCAGCCATTGCCATAAGTATCTGTTTTCGTCTCTCTAGTTCTTCATAAAGTACTTCAAGTGGAACGTCTAGGTCTTTGGATATTCGTGATAACAGGTAGCTGTCTTCCAGTTGGTTTTGGAATGTGTCCATCGAAGGATTCCAACGAAACGCATCGTGAACTGTGTCTGCGTCTTTTATTTCTGCGATACGTGCAAATTTTCTGGTTGCGAACCTGCGTCTTTTGTCGTCTATGAATGTTGGTGCTTTCACGCGTTTTGCGATTATCATGCAGTTCATAAGCGGCAGTATTGAGGGTGGGATGTTCATTGGCGGCTGAGTTAACCTTTTCAGGGTTGTTTCTATATCATCGGCGTGAGTAGTACAAAGACCACCGTGTCCAGTAGCAAGTGCCTGAAATAGTACGTAGGCTTCTTCTCCCCTAATTTCGCCTACCAGTATCATGTCAGGTCTGTGTCGTACAGCAGATTTGATAAGGTCGTAGAGCGTGATTTCTCCTTGTTTTTCTGCTCCGAAACCCGGACGTGCAATTGTTGAGGTCCAGTTTTCGTGGGTCAGGTTGATTTCTGCAACTTCTTCGATTGATATCATTTTGTATTCTGGGTTTGTTAAGCATCCTATGGCGTTTAGTGCGGTTGTTTTCCCTGCTCCTGTTGCTCCTGCAATCATTACTGACATTTTGTTGTCCATCAAAAGCCAAAGGTAAGCTGCTATGGTTTCGTCGATTGTTTCGTTTTCTATTAGGTCGATTATTGTTAGGGGGTCTTCTCTGAATTTTCTGATTGTGAAACTTGTTCCGGCTGGTGTTGTTTCTTTTCCAAAAGTAACTGCCAGACGGTGTTTTTTTGGCAAAGTCAAATCCACGATTGGATAAGCGATACTAACATGTTTTCCCGCGCGGTGAACTACCTTCATAACGAAGTCGTCAAGTTCTTCTTCTTCGGGGTAAATGACGTTAGTTTTTATGTTTTCAAATCTTCTGTGCCAAAGGTAAACTGGTTTGTTCACTCCAGTACAGCTGATATCTTCTACATACAGGTCGTACATGAATGGGTCAATTTTGCCGTACCCGACCATGTCGCGTTCTAGGTAGTATCTGATTTTTCTGTATCCGATATCAGTTATGGTTCCAAGTAGTTTCTGGTTTTTTTGCAGTACCTCAGGAACTTGTTTGTTAAAGGATTCAACCAAAGTTTCTTCAGGTTCAGGAGCCTTCAATTCGTAGCCTAGAATGTTTTTTAGACGCTTGTATGCTTCCCGTTCTTCTTTTGATAACGTTAATTCGTCTACCATGTACAGGTATTCTTGAGTTTCATCATTTTGCAGTATGCACGCATACGCGAAAGGAGGATTGAGCGGATAACTTTCTAATTCAGTATGACCTTCAGGGGTTCCTCGGCGTAATAGTCGTAGATCGCCTATCAAATCTTCTGTGCAAATTTTTTCTTTTTCAGGTCCCTTTTTGTTCTTCTTTTTTCCTATTCCCATTTTGTTATGCCCCCGTTAAGTTCAAAAAAGTTGTAGTTCCTTGGGTTTGGCACTCAAGTTCAGCAAAACCGTACCCGCTGATGAATAATCCTGAAGCGTTTACTAATCCTGGAACAAACACAGTAAGCGAAGTTTGAACTGGCGTTGTTCCTAGACCGCCTTCTATCCACGCTGTTGATGAATCGTTTCTGAATTGTATCCAGTACCTGTTTTCGCCTAAACGGGGTGGCATTGTCAATTTAATGGATGCTGTTGAGTTGTTTACGCTACTTGTTGAAATGAGTTCGCAGCTTTCTGCGGCGACGTATTCTAACAGGTTTTTGAGTTGTTCTGTTTCAACGTCCTGTTTTACGGAAACCGCAAATGTGCTGAATGTGCAAATCAAAATTGTGCCTACTATTGTTAGTGCAAAAAAGGTGTAAACGTAGCTTGGTATTATTGACGGCATTGTTTTATCTGTCCCACCGTTCGATTGTTGTGTTGCAAACGACTAATTCGACGTTGATTATTGCCCCGTTTGCGTTGCTTTCGATTGGAGCTGAAACTTGGGCTTGGCGGCCACTTAACGTAACTTGAACTGCTAGTGTTGACGGCGAATAGGATACGTTATAGCTGTTGACGGAGGTTTCGGCGTTTACGCAGCTACTTTTTAGTGGAATCTTTCCCATCAAATGGATGTTTTGGGAAGTGTTCAAGTTCACAACATAAATTCGGACATTGTTGACTGGTTTGTCGTTTTGTGTTCCTGCTGTTGTTACAGTGACTTTTGGGCGGTAACGAAGTGTGATTTCTGGGTGCTCTTCTCCACTTTCAATGTATAGTTGCGTCATTACTGCGCCTGTTTTGTTTTCGACAACTTGGCTTGTGCCCTTCAAATACAGTCCAGTGTCTGCCGACTTTGAATACGGTAGCTCGTATGCTACTGCTCCGATTGAAGAATTGAAAATAACCTCAGAGAACGTGCCGTCGGTTATGTTTATTGTTAGCAGGTTTGCTGAGGGCTCTGTTTTCAGTGTCCCTCCGCAGTCCCCAAACTCGTAGGTTTTACTAGAGCCCGGTTGCCAAAGAACGTATTGAACTGTCTGTTCTAGTGTGTTCATGTTCTGTTTTGCAGATGAAACATTAAGCATTTGGCTGTTGGTGGTGACTTTGGAAACTGCAAAGTAGTATGTAACCGAGATTACGACAAAAAGGGAAGCGAACAGCATTAGAAACGTAATTGGAATACTAAACGCTTTTTTTGACTTCAAAAACTTTGTCCTGTGTTTGCGCTGTTTTGAAATCTTTCTTCCCTCCGTCCGTTCTGAGTGTGTACGAAAACTGATTCTTACTTGAAGGGTTAAGACGATTTGTACGTAGATTCCAACTACATATTATTGGTCAAAAAAAGGGAGAAGTATTGGACGTAAACGTCCAATAGGGCATTCTATTCTGTGGCTTCTACGTTGCATTCTTTGTAGTACATTGCTTGTGATGTGTGTACTGTCATTCCGACGGTTAGGCCGATGTCGTTGACTGAGATGCTGTCTGGGCTGGTTATGTATACTATGATGCTGAATCCTGATTTTACGGTGATGTCAGTGGTTGTATTCGAGAATATGAAACCAGTACCTATGGTAATGGTTCCACCATCGCTGAGTGTTGCGTTGTATGGTAGGTCTGCGGCGATTGAAGTGGATGTGATGTTGTAGTATACGTTGGTCCATTCGGATTCTTGTCCTCGGACGCTTATTTTGTCGATGACTAGGTCTCTACCACCTGTGTTAATCATCAAGAAAGCTGCCTGAGAACTGGAATCTCCGTCGTGCCATACGTGTTGTTTTGTTAGGTGTACTGATTCTTCTTGTACTCGTGTGCTGGTGACGTTGATGGCGAAGTATGATACTACTCCTGCGAGTAGTACTGAGACTACTAGTATGATCAGCGTTGTTACTACTGTGCTTAGAGCCAAGCGGTTTCTTTGTAAGTCCCTCATTTTTTTATCTCCAAACATTTTTACATCAAAAAAAGTAATCACGATTTGTGCGTAACAAAAAACTACACATTGAATTGAAAAAAGAAAGAAGGGTTGGATGTTTCCATCCAGTTTTATAGTTTATCCTGTGGCTTCTACGTTGCATTCTTTGTAGTACATTGCTTGTGATGTGTGTACTGTCATTCCGACGGTTAGGCCGATGTCGTTGACTGAGATGCTGTCTGGGCTGGTTATGTATACTATGATGCTGAATCCTGACCGAACTGTGATGTCATTGCCTGCAACAAGGAATTTATAATCGTAACTTTCGTTCCCCAAATCAACTTCTGTTTCATTGTCCATTCCACTGACGTATGGTAAATCGTCAGAAATTGAGTCAGATGTTACGTTGTAGAATACTGTGGTCCAGAGTGATTCTTGTCCTCGGACGCTTATTTTGTCGATGACTAGGTCTCTACCACCTGTGTTAATCATCAAGAAAGCTGCCTGAGAACTGGAATCTCCGTCGTGCCATACGTGTTGTTTTGTTAGGTGTACTGATTCTTCTTGTACTCGTGTGCTGGTGACGTTGATGGCGAAGTATGATACTACTCCTGCGAGTAGTACTGAGACTACTAGTATGATCAGCGTTGTTACTACTGTGCTTAGAGCCAAGCGGTTTCTTTGTAAGTCCCTCATATTTTATCTCCAGACCCCGCTACGCCAAAAAACGATAAGAAAATTTGTGCGTAACAAAAAATTACATATTAAATTTTGTAAAAAAAGAAAAAGGGTTGGATGTTTCCATCCATTATTTTTATGCTGTGGCTTCTACGTTGCATTCTTTGTAGTACATTGCTTGTGATGTGTGTACTGTCATTCCGACGGTTAGGCCGATGTCGTTGACTGAGATGCTGTCTGGGCTGGTGATGTAGACCAAGATTGTGTATCCTGATCTTACTGTGATGTCTGTGGAAGCTTGGGTGAACAGGTAGGGTGTCCCGCCTACACTGATGTTTCCGCTAGTTCCACTCAAGGTTGCGTTGAATGATAGGTCTGCTGAGAGTGAGTTGGTTGTTGTGTTATAGTAAACTGTATTCCATTCGGATTCTTGTCCTCGGACGCTTATTTTGTCGATGACTAGGTCTCTACCACCTGTGTTAATCATCAAGAAAGCTGCCTGAGAACTGGAATCTCCGTCGTGCCATACGTGTTGTTTTGTTAGGTGTACTGATTCTTCTTGTACTCGTGTGCTGGTGACGTTGATGGCGAAGTATGATACTACTCCTGCGAGTAGTACTGAGACTACTAGTATGATCAGCGTTGTTACTACTGTGCTTAAAGCCATACGATTTCTTCGTAGGTCCTTCATTTTTATCTCCAAAAACTCGCTACAACAAAAAATGATATGACCGTTTGTACGTGTCAAAAAGTTACATATTTGCATCGGTTATCCATTTTCTGATTAATTAATATTTAAAAACAGAAAGGAAAAAATTCATATCATGTCTTTTAAGTTGTATTGTTTTTGTTATATCCAAATAATACAATATATGTTATTATCAATTCATTTTAGAAAAATGGAATCCCCTAAAAAAGAAGGGGAGAATTTTAAGTTACTGCTTCAACGTTGGATTCCCTGTAATACATTGCTTGAGCTGTGAATATTTCAATGCTGACTGTTAGACCAATGTCGTTGATCGAAATACTGTCTGGGTTCTCGATGTAGATTAGCATTGTCCA
>JAOZIC010000167.1:12807-17528 GCA_026014605.1 Candidatus Bathyarchaeota archaeon | reverse complement strand
GACATTCAACAACAGTTTTTCCAAAGAAAAAAAATCCTAGTACGAACCTCGCGGCTTGCAATGGAAGAGTTTGACCGAAACAAAATCGTAGAAGCCTTGGTAAAAGAAGCCAACGTTCCGGTGTTTCAGGCACAAAAAATTGCGCGAGAAACAGAAAAGCGGTTGCTGGAATTCAAAACCAAATACCTGACCGCGCCCCTAATCCGCGAAATGGTCAACGCCATTCTTGTAGAAAAAGGGCTGGAAGAGTACAGGCACAAGCTTACCCGTTTGGGGCTTCCAGTTTTTGACGTTAACCAACTCATAGAAGCAACTGGGACTAAACTCAAGGGCGTAGAGGCAATTCACAAAGCCGCCGCCGACGCGGTAATGGAAGAATACACCCTTCTTAGTGTTCTACCAAGAGACGTAGCCGATGCGCATCTGTCTGGTGGTTTGCACCTGAAAAACCTTGGAACTTGGGTACTAAAACCCGACCAGTTCATGCACGACCTAAGGTTTTTCCTGCGGCACGGATTAAGCCGAGGCGCCTTACTTCAAGAGCCAACCTATCTGCCGCCTAAAAGCCTTGAATCTGCGTTACTGACTGCGTCAAATGTTCTAAAACTTGCAGCCACCGAAACCAGTGGCGAGCAAACTTTAGACTTTTTCAACGTCTTTTTAGCTCCTTTTGTTCGCGGTCTTTCTGATTCGCAAATTAAGGATGGTTTACGGCTTTTTGTTTCTAACCTGAATCAGTCGCTGTCAAACGGAACCGCAGTAGGCAGTTCGTTGGGCATAGAATTTACTGTTCCCGAGTTTCTGAAAGAAAAAGAGGCAATCGGACCTGAAGGAAAAACAGTTGGCGTATACGCAGATTACGTAGACGAAACAAGGCGCATAGCCTCAATTCTCTTAGAAGTAATCTTGGCAGACGATAAAAACAAACCTGTATTCAACCCGCGGTTGATAATAAAAATCCGCCCAGACGTCCTCAAAGACCCCGACTGTGCCTCGTTGCTGTTGGTTTCACATAAACTTGCAGCACAAACAGGTCTTCCATATTTTGCTAACCTTTGTTCCCCCGAACAGGAACAAGCATCATACACCTCCACCGGGTTCAGGTTAGCATCCAACTGG
Source organism: Candidatus Bathyarchaeota archaeon (assembly GCA_026014605.1). GTDB lineage: Archaea > Thermoproteota > Bathyarchaeia > Bathyarchaeales > Bathyarchaeaceae > Bathyarchaeum. The sequence goes on along the minus strand of JAOZIC010000167.1, from coordinate 16,409 downwards.
AGACAGGAATGGGAACTGGACACCCTGCAGACCGGAAGCATAGACACCGTAGTCATAAACCTGCCACGGGTAATGTACGAAGCAAACGGCAGAGAAAGCAGCTTCTTCCACCTGCTGGATGACCAGCTGGAGTTGGCGCTTAACGCTTTAGAAATCAAGTACCGCACAATCAAACAGCGAGAACGCGAACATCTGCTGCCGTTTCTGATGCAAAAATCGGACGGCGACCAATACTTCAGAATCGAAAACGCTGCACGCCTCATCAGCTTTGTTGGGTTAAACGAAACCATACAATCCAAATTTGACAAGCCCATAAAACAGGAAGGCGAAACCTTTGATTTTGCCAAAAAAATTGTTTCCTACCTTTCAGGTGACATAGAAAAATATTCCAAAAAGCCTGAAACACGGGTTTCGTTGGCTATGGTTCCTGCTGAGGATGCGGCTAGAAGGTTGGCGGAGCTTGATGCAGAAAAGTATGGGTGGGCTACTGTTCGGGCTCAGGGCACAAAAGAAAAACCGTATTATACCGACTTGACCGCGTTACCGTTAAACACTGAAATAACCTGGAAAGACAGACTACGCGTCGAATCGCATTTCCACAAATTAACCCCGGGCGGTCACTTGGCTGTGGTGCCTTTGGTTGGAGAGACCCAAAACGTTGACGAGTTGTTGTCTGTTACCAAAGACGTAGCCGCAAACTTTGGAGTCGGACTTTACGTTTTTAACAGAAACATTGCATATTGTGCAGGTTGCCAGAAGATATTTTACGGAGAATTAGAGCGTTGCCCATCGTGTGGCTCTGTTAATATGCTTGAGTCGTTCAGTCGGCTGTAATCACGGTTTTCTGGGCTAAAACGGGGCTTTTTGGCTGACCCCTATTTATAACAAAAAACACATTTTGACCAATATTGAGGCTCCAATTTGCAATACCCCTTTATAATGCCCCCTCTACCTAAATGTCAATTTAGTTGGACGTTTATACAGAATTTTAAACCATTAGGACTAAAAAATTAAATAGACGATTTTACATCTAACCTTATTCTCACGAGGTAGAGAGGGAATTTTCATGGGCTTTTCAAACGATTTCGGCAGCTCTCCTGCGCATCCACGCGCAAACGGTGTAGTGCTCTACACAACTAGCGGATGCACTCGATGTGGAATGCTGAAAGAATGGTTAAAAAATAAAAACACATTTTTTGAGGAAAAAAATCTAGAAGACTCCGACGTAATGACTGACCTAGTGATGAGAGATTTTGTAGTAATGTCTGCACCAGCCCTAGAAATTAACGGAGAAGTTTACACAGACAGTCAAATATTCGAAACCAACGGATTAATCAAACCAACTTTCCAAAAAATGTTCGAGGTCATGTAAATGACCGAGATCATACAGAATCTTCGTCCAATGGTACGTGGAACAGATGGCTTTATCGTACCTTGGAGCAAAGAAAAAATTGTTGAGCAGTTGTTGACTGAAACAAAACTAACAGAAGAATTCTACGACGTACCAGCAATAAGCAAACATGACGCTGAGATGATTGCAGCTGAGGTTGAAACCAAGGTTTTTGATTTAAATCTCAAGTTCATTAGCGGACCGCTTATCCGAGAGTTGGTTAACAACGTTTTGTTGTCTAAATCTGCAGAGAAACCGCAGTTTGCTTTGTACCGAAACGTGTTGACCAGGGTAGGTGCACCTGTCTATAACGCTTACTTGATGGATATGGGGCAAGGGTTTAAGGCAAAAGAGAACGCGAACCTGCAGCCTAACCCTGAAACTGCTCATAAACGAAAAGCAGACTGGGTTTCAGGTGAAGAATACCTGCTTTTGATGCCTCCACACATAGCGGATGCGCATTTAGCTGGAGATTTGCATATTCACGATTTGGAGTATTTTGGCACTCGTCCTTTCTGTCAAGACTGGGACCTTCGTTACTTCTTCTATTATGGACTGATGCCTGACGGTTTAGGCACACGAACAAGCATTGCTGGTCCTGCTAAGCATCCTGAAGTTGCAATTTTGCACACCGCCAAAATATTAGCCTCTGCACAAACAAACTTTGCAGGCGGCGAAGGCTTCTACAACTTCTTGATTTTCTTGGCACCATACTTCCGAGGCTTAAGTTACGAACGCACAAGGCAACTTATGCAGATGATGTTCTTTGAGTACACTCAAGCATACGTTGCAAGGGGTGGACAACTGGTTTTCAGTAACATTCAGGTCCAGCCTGGAGTTCCTGACCTGTGGAAAAACGTACCCATTGTAATGAATGGACGCATAGGACCCGACGTTTACGGGAACTACGAAGACGAAGTCCGTATGATGTTCCGTGCCCTATACGATGTGGCTGGAAAAGGTGACTACTGGGGCAAACCTTTCAATTTTCCAAAGCTTGAAAACTCTTTGAGTCCAGAATTTTTCAAACCAGAATACGACGATGTTTGGTTAGACGTTCACAAGGTAGTAGCCAAGTTCGGATTACCATACTTTGACAACTTGATGCCTGAGTACAGGGGCTATGGTAAAGGTGTTTCGTGTTACCAGTGTTGTGCTTACTGTTTTGTTGAAACTCCCGAAGACAGCGCAGACTTCTACGACAAACTATACTTCAACGGCGGAAAACACTTCACTATGGGTAGCTGGCAAGTTGCAAGCTTGAACCTTCCAAGGATGGCCTACAAAGCCAACGGAGAGGACGAGGTGCTCTACGAGGAAGCCCGCAGGCTTATGGATAATGCTCTTGAGGTATTCAAGGCAAAGAAGAAGTGGATGGACATCTCCATAAAGAACAACCGAATACCGTTTGCGACTCAACAACCCTTAGACCCAAGAACTGGGGAGAAAGGAACCACTGCTGTCGATTTTGATGCTTTGACCTTTACGATTGGTCTTGTTGGCGGTAACGAGATGGCTCAGTACCACTCTGGTTATCAACTGCACGAAAGCCCAGAAGCAATCAAGGTATTAATCAAATTGATACTCGAGATGCAAAAATACAAGAAAGTCCTAGAGGAAAAGAGCGGCTACAAAATAGCATTAGCTCGAACACCTGCAGAATCCACTGCACAGCGGTTTGCGATTTCAGACCTGATAACTGATGCTTACCGAAACAACGCCGAAAAACTGGTTAAAGGCAATGTTGGTCAAGCCAAATTCATGCTTGGCAACCGCAAAAAGGATGTTCCAGTTTACTACAGCAACGGCACTCACGTAGATGTCGGCGCAAAGATGGGCTTGTTTGAGCGGATGAACATTGAACAAAAGTTCTTCCCTCTCTTAAACGGCGGAAACATGCTGCACATTTGGTTAGGCGACGCCAACCCCGACCCAGAAGCACTCTACAAGCTGACAAAGAAGATTACGATGCAAAGCAACATCGGTTACTATGCCTATACCAAGGACTTGACCGTCTGCAGTAGCTGCGGAAAAGTTACTTCGCCGATACGTGAACAGTGTCCAAACTGCAACTCTACTTCTGTAGAGTGGTGGTCTAGGGTAACTGGATACTATCAGGCTGTTAGCGGTTGGAACCAAGGCAAACGCCAAGAACTGATGGACAGATACCGAACTGGCTTGTAACCGCCGACCTCGGGGTTTTTCGCCCCTT
>JAOZIC010000167.1:10130-12707 GCA_026014605.1 Candidatus Bathyarchaeota archaeon | reverse complement strand
TTATCTGATTTTTACAATTATCTTAAATGAGAATCAGAACACGTGTTTGTAACAACCTTAACTGGCGTATACATGGTGCAACGATGAAGTACAGAAAAATGGGCTCTCTTGGGTGGGATGTTTCGGCTCTTGGTTTTGGGTGCATGAGACTGCCAACAAGTGGGTTTAGAAACAAAGTTGACGAAGAATATGCCATAGACATTATCCGCAAAGGAATCGACCTTGGCATAAACTACGTGGACACTGCGTGGCCATATCACCAAGGCATGAGCGAAGTGATTCTTGGTAAAGCCCTCAAAGATGGTTATCGCGAAAAAGTTCATGTGGCAACAAAGCTTCCGATGTTTGCCGTTAATAAACAGGGCGACTTTGATTTTTATTTGAATCAGCAGTTGGAGCGTCTGCAGATTGACTGTATCGACGTTTACTTGTTTCATTGCCTAAACAAGACTAACTTTGAAAAAGTAAAGCAACATAATCTGATTGAAAAAATGGAACAAGCCAAAGCCGAAGGCAAAATACGTTATATCGGTTTTTCGTTTCACGACATTTTTCCTGTTCTAAAAGACATTGTGGACTACTACAGTTGGGATGTTGGGCAAATCCAATACAACTACATGGACACGGATGTTCAGGCCACAACTAACGGCTTGAAGTATCTGCACCAAAAAGGCATCGCCGTTGTAATAATGGAGCCCCTAAAAGGAGGCTTACTGGTAAATCCGCCCAAAGAAGTGCAAAAGATTCTCAAAAATTCGTCCACTCAAAGAACGCCCGTAGATTGGGCGTTGCAGTTTCTTTGGGACAGACCTGAAGTCTCGGTTGTTTTAAGCGGAATGGGTTCAATGCAGCAGGTCGTCGAGAACTGCCAAAGTGCAGAAAGGTCAGGTGTGGGCTCGTTTACTGTTGATGACCACAAAACCGTTGACGAAATTACCAAGATTTTCCGCAAAGGCAACCTTGTTCCTTGCACTGGTTGTGGCTACTGTCAGCCCTGCCCAGAGGGTGTTAGTATTCCCAAAATTTTTGCCATGGTAAACAACATGCAGGCTGGGGGAGACTCTGTTATGGATATCATGTTACGACAGCAGATAAAAAACGGCTACAAGGCTTTGGCGCAGTCAAAAGAGGAACTAAAAACAGGAAAAGATGGAAGCTCAGTTCTTTGTGTGCAGTGCGGTGAATGTGTTGAGAAGTGTCCGCAGTCGATTAATGTTCCTGAAGAACTAAAAAAAGTAGAAGAGGTAATCAGTAAACAAAAGGTTACCCCCAAACAACTGCTTAAGATGCTGTTGTATGCTGTAAAGAACTGGCGATTAGTTCTTTCTTGGGTAAGGCGGGGAATGTAACGTCTTTAGAGTTCTGTTGATGGAAACTCGATTCTCCGCAAATACTTTTTAGCATACGATGGTTCATGCGCAAGTTCTTGGCTTCTAAGTATTTGCCTTTCAAGGCGAGTTAATGCTGTGCGGAACGTTGCTTCAACTCCGTAGCCTTCGCTGGATGCGAAAAATGAGCCTTTTCTTGTTCTGAATTGTAGCCGGCAGTGAATTAGCTGGTCTCCTTTGTAGTTTGTTCCATGGGTTTTCATGTAAACAAACAAGGTGCCTGACTCCAACGTTTTTTGGTATTTACTTGCAAATACTTCAAAATCGTCCAGTATTGCACCACGTTGAATATCGTTTATTCCTACGCCTTTTGCTGAAAACTGAACCGAAATATTTTGTTTGGGTAGCTCCATTTCGGCAAGCGGTTCTAGGACGTCTCGTTTGGTTAAGATTCCTGATGGTCTGCCTTTGGTTACAACAACTACGGAGGTTATGTCAAATTCTTGCATCTTTTTTACTGCGTCTTTGAGTGTGTTTTCTGGCAAAACTGTGATAACCGGTTTTGTCATTATGCCTTTGACTGGAATGCTTAGAACTGGAGTTTTTTCTCCGCCGATTGCGCCTACTGTTTGGCGTTGCCGTGGCTGGAAGATGCTTGTTATGATGTTTTGGTTGCTTACGATGCCGACCAGTGTGCCGTCTTTAACTACTGGTGCGTGAGAGATTCCGTGTTCCCTGAAAAGGCTTAGAACTGCTCCAACGGACTCGTCCTGTTCGATTAGAAACGGTCTTTTGGTCATTGTGTCCTCGACTTTTGTGTTGCCCCATTTTCCAACAACTGCGCCCGAAATTACGGCGTCGTCGGTAACTATGCCTTCGAATTTATCTTTGGTAAAAACTGGCAGCAAACTGACTCCGCTGGTAATCATTAATTTTGCTACTTTGCTTAATGAATCCTCCAAAGAAACAATAGGCGCAGACCGCATAAGCGACTCTACTTTGGTTGTAGATGGGTCGTTACGTGCCCTTACTATCCACCTGTGGGCGATTACGCCTGCGTATTTTCCTTTGCTGTTTAGTACAACCAAAACTTGTGTTGATTCCTGTTTAAACAGCGACAAACAAGCAGACAGTGGGTCATTTTGATTGACGCTGACAAATTTGGTGGAAATAACATCCTGTACTAAGTTTGTATCCATCTTGATTTCTCCAAGCATTTTCTAAAAAACGGTCCTAAAATACACTATAG
>JAOZIC010000167.1:0-10030 GCA_026014605.1 Candidatus Bathyarchaeota archaeon | reverse complement strand
GTAACATACAAAACATCCGTTTGAGCCAAAACATCCTCAACCGCGTTGCCCTGAGTAATCTTGATTTTCTTATTTATCACATCAGTTACTTCTCGGCGCATACGCAAAAGGTCAGGCGAAACCAAAAACAGGTTCACGTTATACAACGAAAGCGCATAAGCCAACGAATGCACCGTACGCCCATACCGCAAATCACCCATTAACGTGATGTTAAGTCCGTCAATCGTTTTTTTCTCTTTTAGTATGGTGTACAAATCCAGCAACGCCTGAGTTGGGTGCTCTTCTGCGCCTGAACCAGCGTTAATTACTGGGACGTTAGAGAACTCAGCGGCTAGTCTTGCAGCGCCTTCCAGTGGGTGTCTGAGAACTAGGACGTCAGCATAGTTTTCGACTACTCTGATTGTGTCTGCTAGGTTTTCGCCTTTTTTGATTGCGGCAACTTTTGGTTCGGCAAACCCGATTGCGGTGCCTCCAAGTTTTATCATTGCGGATTCGAAGCTTAGGCGTGTTCTTGTGCTGGGTTCAAAAAATAGTGTTCCCAATATTTTGCCGTGGAGCATGTCTGAGCCTTGTTTGGCTGTTTGCTCCATTGATGCGGCGCTTTTGAGTATGTAGTCGATTTCTTCTCGGGTGAAGTCTTTGATTGATACTATGTCGCGTCCCTTAAACTGCAAGCATTACACCAGACACACTTTGGTGAATCGTAAATAAATGCTTAATCTATTCGATTACAGAATCGATGGTCATGTTAAGCACAACTTCTGCGATGTCCATCGAATATTCTGCTATTCTTCTGACACTTTCGATTACTAAACGAACGTTTGTAGCTTCTTCTATGTCTGTTTCTTTGCTTGAACCAAGCGCCTTCTTTTCTAAATCAACTATTTTGTTAGCTTTTGTAATCACCGAATCCGCCAGTGCATAGTCGCGCCTGAACAGTGATTCAATAGAAGTTTCAAAAGAAGAAATCGCCACCTTGTTCATTTCCTGTATTGTTTGCAGAAATTCTTCATTCAACTGCTTTTTCAGAACCTGAACATTTTTTGCAATGTTAGTAGCGTGGTCGGCGGTTCTTTCCACCATTTTAGTTATCAACCGGTAACCTAGGCAGTCGTTTGGTTTTTGCAGTCCAATTTCTGTTATTATCCTTGGATTTTGTAGCGCCATCTTTAGTTGCCTGATAATGTAGAGATGGAACCTGTTTACTTCGTAGTCTGTGGCTCTGACATCTTTTGCCAGTTGGTAATCAAGATTTTTCAGAGCAGTTATCGCATCCTTGTGCATAGACGAAGTTATAATCGCCATCCTACGCAGTGCACTTGGAACAGACAATTCTGGGTAACTCAACAAAATCTGCAACTGCAACTCCGATGAAGTATCAATAACTATCTCGGTTCCAACCAGCATGTTACGCGCAAAACTTTTAATCGCGTTTCTGTGGGTTGACAAAAGCTCTTTTTGGTCTTTTGCCCTGATTTGAATTATGTTATAGCCCTGCAGATATGTAGAAACTGTTTTTCGTATTATCGCATCAGCGGTATCGCTAGGAGATACTTTGATCATAGCTTCTTCTGTTTTGTCTGTTTTTCCAATCTCGGGCGGTAAAACTGCTAATGCGCCGTTTTCCTCTTGACGAATAAGCAATGAACTGCCTTTATCCAACCCATTTTGAGTAACCCATTTCTTTGGCAAAGAAATTACGTAGGTTGAACCTCCGGTTATCTGGAGTTTTCGTGTTTCCTCATTTCGGCTATGTTGAGAATGAGCCACTTCTAAGCCCTTCATAGAAGCAAAGTTGTATCTACTCATGTATTTTTCCTATATAGTTTATATATATTATGTAAGGAAACTATATGTTTTCTCAGCTATTTTTTGCTAATTAAAAAGCATGGTGAAAGAATTGACCTCCAAATCAAATAAAGGCATATCAACAACGATTGCACTCGTCGCAATGATAGCACTTTTAGTAGTTGGACTTGGAATCGGTTATGTCTTGAACTCTGGAACAACCGCAACTGGTGATAACGAATTTGCAGAAGACAGCGAATGGCGAACTCAAAGCCTCAGCCTAGCAGGCTCAACAACTGTTTTGCCTGTTGCTGAACAAGCTGCAATAGACTTCATGAACCTATATGCTGGCACCACAGTAACAGTTCAAGGTGGGGGCTCAGGAACAGGTTATGCTTCAGCACTTGACGGCACAGTTGACGTAGGAATGGGTTCACGTGGTCCTAAACAATCAGAAATCGACAAAGGAGACCTGTGGTTACACCCACTGGCGCTTGACGCTGTATGTGTTGTAGTTAACCCATCCGTTGGCAGCAACGTTGAGTTGACTCTGGAAGAAGTTGCAATGATTTTTGCTGGCGAATACACCAACTGGAACCAAGTTGACGAAAGTCTACCTGACGCATCAATCTATGTTGTTGTCCGAGAATCTGGCTCTGGAACCCGAGGCACTTTTGAAGAATATACAATTGACGAATACGAACTTGAAATCGACAGCACACTAGTTCATGAACAACCCAGCAACCCTGCAGTAAGAACAGCAGTAAAAGACACCGACTACTCAATAGGCTACGTGGGCTTTGGTTTCTTGACTAACGACATCGTGGCTGTGTCTTTGGCTACAGAAGAAGGCGCAGACTATGTTCCAGCAACACTAGAAAACATACAAAACGGCACTTACCCGATATCAAGGCTACTATACTTCATAACCTCAAGCCCTCTGGAAAGCGGTTCACTCGCTGACAGGTTTGTATCATTTGTTCTCAGCGAACAAGGACAAGACATAGTTGAAGACGAAGGATTCCTTAAACTACCTGCTAGCTATAACTACCCATAGGTGCTCACGCAACTAGAACAACACAGGACTTCGAATGAAGATGAGCAACAAAACGCTCAACAAAATATCTTCTTTTTTTGTTAGTTTAAAGTCTCAACCAATGACAGTTGTTTTGTTCCTTTGTGCTTCATTTTCGATTGTTATCCTGTTTTTGATGCTCTTTTTTGTAGCCCGAGAAGGCGCCTACGCCTTTACCAAGTTCGGACCAGACCTACTTTTTGGCATGCAGTGGGACCTTGAGTCCAACGTTTTTGGAGGATTTCCCCTTCTTTTCGGTTCACTGTTGGTCACTTTTGGTGCATTAGTTATCGCCATCCCAATCGGCGTGTCCACAGCGATATTTGTTTCAGAAGTATTACCCTTCCATTTACGCGACCCAATAAAATCAATCATCGAACTTTTAGCATCCATCCCCTCGGTGCTTTACGGGTTTATCGGATTACTGATTGTGGTACCCTTGATGGCAGACATCTTTGGGCTGCCCTCAGGTCAGACTGCTCTTACTGCGTCTCTTGTTCTTTCCCTGATGACAATTCCTACCATCGTGAGTGTATCAGGAGAAATAATTTCCGCAGTTCCTAAAGACTACAAAGAAGCTGCTCTTGGACTTGGAGCAACCAAATGGGAAACAATCAAAAGCGTTGTTTTACCCATCGCAAAATCCGGAATCCTAGCAAGCATAATGCTGGGTTTTGGCAGAGCAATAGGAGAAACTATTGCGGTTTCAATGATTTCTGGAAACCAAGCTCATGTTGCGTCAAGTTTTCTGGACGCTGTTTATACAATTCCAGCGTTTATTGCAACCCACATGGGCGAAGCCGCCGTGGGAAGCCTAGAATACAGTGCCCTTTTCGGGTTAGGACTGATTCTTCTCATCATTACTTTCATTGTGAACACGTTAGCTGACGTTGTAGTGAAAAGAGGTGTTCAACGATAGCAAGCCCAACTAAAGAACGAATATTCTTCTTTGCACTAGGTGTACCTGTGGTAATCTGTTTACTTGCGTTCTTCTGGATTGTAGCCACACTCTTCACAGGGTTTGGAACCTTGAACGTGGACCTCTTAACCACCAGTGCACTCAAGGGCGGCTACTTCGAAATGATTGTGGGAACCGTTTACCTGTTCTTAGGTGCGGCTGCAATCGCGGGTCCAATCGGAGTTTTTGCGGCGATATATCTTGTAGAATATGCGCCCGGAGGAAAACTAACCCGCATTATTGATCAAGCAATAAACAACTTGGCGGGTGTTCCGTCAATAATTATTGGTTTGTTTGGTTACACTTTGTTTAGTCGGCAACTTGGGTTTGGAATATCTTTGTTATCTGGTTGGTTAACGCTTGCCTTGATGATTCTCCCCATAGTCATACGGGGTTCTGAGGAGGCAATACGGATTGTTCCGACCTCGTTTAAGCAGGCTGCGTTAGGGTTAGGTGCAACAAAATGGAAGGCTATTAGCCTGACAACTTTGATTGCGGCAATGCCTGGAATTGTTACAAGTGTTATTTTGGGTATTGCCCGTGTTGCAGGAGAAACAGCGGCGATACTTTTTACTTCTTCAGTTATTATTACGCGAGGATTACCTACTTCTCCCTTTGAGCCTGTGATGGCGCTTTCGTTTAATATTTATGTGAAAATTGTTGCTCGTGGGGAGTCGCCCGAAAACGTTTTTGGGATTGCGTTGATTCTGTTCTTTATTGTTGTTGCTTTTTCTTTGGTGGCAATAATTCTTAGAATCTACTACAGGAGGAAACAACCATGGCTAAGTTAAACAAAAAAACAGGTGAACAGATGTGAGTTACGAAGACAAAATAGACATCAGACAACTAAACATCTGGTTTGGCGAAAAGCACGTAATCAGAGGTGTTGACCTAAAAATCAAGGCAAACGCAGTAACTGCTATTATGGGTCCTTCAGGTTGCGGCAAATCAACCTTGCTTAGAGCATTCAACCGGATGAACGACGTGATTAAAACCAGTAAAACAACTGGTGACGTCTTTATTGGCGAAAAAAACGTGTACGAAAACGGCACCAACGTCTACGACCTTAGAAGGCAGGTTGGTATGGTGTTCCAAAAACCAAACCCGCTTCCTAAATCGATATACGAAAACGTTGCTTTTGGTCCAAAGATTCACAAAATGGCTAAGGGCAAAGCTCTTGACAAGGTTGTTGAAAAAAGCCTGAGGTCGGCTGCCTTATGGGACGAAGTCAAAGACCGCCTCAATGATAGTGCTTTTGATCTTTCTGGTGGACAGCAGCAACGGTTGTGTATTGCCCGTGCGTTGGCTGTTGACCCCGAGGTTATACTCATGGATGAGCCTTGTAGCGCTTTGGACCCTGCTGCTACCGCAAAAATTGAGCAACTGATAAGAATCCTTTCGTCGGATTATACTGTTGTTATTGTTACGCACAACATGCAGCAAGCCTCAAGAGTCTCTGACTATACTGTCTTCCTTTATCTGGGGAAGATAATCGAGCAGGGAAAAACCAAGGGCATCTTTGAGAATCCGCAGCACGAGTTGACTGAGCAGTATATTACTGGAGAATTTGGTTAGGTGAACAAAAATGAAGAGATTAATTGATTCAGGGTTAGAACAGTTGGCGAGTATGCTCTTTCGTATGGGGGAGCTTGCCCAAAAAACTGTTTCATTATCCATAATGAACTACCTAGAAGGGACACATACCCCGGCACAGGTCAAGACTCTTTCAGACACCTTATCGGAGATGGCGGAGCCCATTGAGGATACGGCGTTTGAGATAATCGCCAGATTTCAGCCAGTAGCATCTGACCTTCGGATAGTGAAATCGTACATGAAAATCTGTTACGACTTTAGACGATACGGACGATACGCCTTGGACATCTCACAAATCTATGAACGGCTGAGCGGAATGGGCGAATGTGACATTTCATTCAGAGAAACCATCGAAAAAATGGGACTGGAAACGTTAGAGATGGTTGGCACAAGCATTGAGGCTCTACGAAATCATGACCCAGAACTTGCAAAGACGTTGGCTGAGATGGAAAAGAAAGTTGACAAGTTGTATTACAGTTACTTGGACAAACTAATTGAAACAAAAACCACAACTGGGTGCACAATTTCAAGTCTGCTGGTTGTACGTTATCTTGAAAGAATCGCTGACCACGCAACTTACATTGGGGAGTCGATTGTGTATCTTGCGACTGGACAAAAAACGAGGTTAAGGTAGAAAACTGTAAAGGAGGGAAAGAATTGGCTAAGAAAAGTTATGCTTGGTTTGAAAGAAGCCGCAGAACAAAACTGTTAGACCTTGCTCAGGAACAGATTACAACAGCTCTTGACACTGTTACCTTGCTGCATATGGCAATGCAAGAAGTTTCGCAAGGAAAAGTGAGCGTAGCCCAAAAGCACATCCAAAAACTCTTTGTTGTCGAAGAGGAAATCGACCGTTTGAGAACAGAAGTATTCAAAGAACTATCCAAAGGAGCAGCCCTGTTTGCTGACTACCGCGAAGACCTGCTGCACCTTGTGAAACGGTTGGACACTTTTGCTGACCACGTCAAAGACGCCGCCCGTTGCATTGTAATGATTGGGGAATCCAAAGTTGTTGATGAAATATGGAATAAAGCTGTTCATATTACTTCAACTCTTGTTGATTGTGCAACTGCTCTTCGTAAAAGTATCGAAAACATTTCTCCGAATCCTGCTGAGGCTGTTAAAGGTGCTCATAAAGTTGAAGAATTTGAAGCTAGCATCGACAAAGAATATCTTGCAACAAAATCTTTGTTCATCAAATACGCTGACCAAATGAACGCTGGTGTTTTGATAATACTTGATGACATGTTCGAATTCCTAGAAGAAGCTGCTGACATGAGCGCTGACACTGCTGACTACATCGTAACCCTTGCAAGTGCAGAATAAACCTGAAAACACACCCAACCCCCCCTTTTCTCTACACAGTAACTTTTTCAGAGAATCTGAAATGTGTTAAAAATAGAACGTTGTTTTGTTAAACGAACGTTTCTTTTATCCACTCTTTGATTGTATCCCTGACTTTTCTGGTCTGTTTGAGGATTTCTTGTTCAGACCCACTAAATTGAGAAGGGTCATCAAAACTGTGGTGAATGATTTTTTCTCCAGGAAAGAATGGACATGATTCTTTAGCACCATCACAGACCGTAACAACAACGTTGAAGTTCTTTCCGCGGAACTCTTCGATGCTTTTTGAGCGGTTTTTTGAAATATCTACACCCGTTTCTGCCATTACTTTGACCACGTAGGGATTGACTTTGGTTGGGGTTACGCCTGCGCTTTGTGCCTCGTATTTGTCTGGGTGAAATTTGTTCAGAAACGCTTCTGCCATTTGGGACCGTGCAGAGTTGTGTGTACATAGGAAAAGAACTGTTTTCTTCATTTCAGTCACTGTTTTGCTTAGAATTATTGTTGTTTGATTTTATGTGTGTTCTTCTAGTAAAACTGTGTAACCTATAGGTGTTCAATAGTTTTCTATATACTATTTGGGCATCATACATATTGCCGTTTCTTGGAGTTTTATATGTGTGTGATTAGAGATGCGAAAAACAAAACGTAGCGCATCAAAAAAATCAAAGGGAAAAGTGTGTGACCCTTGGTATTTCACTCACTTTTAATCTGAAATTTGGTAATGCCTCTTTTGGTGATAGTTGATGAACTTTGAAGACTTAGAAAACATGAAACACGACTTCACGATATACAGCATGTCAGAAAAACCAGTTTCTTGTTCGGCAAGCAAAACCTTTTTGGTCCTTCGAAAAAAGAACACCACATACACCCGTGTAGTTGTAACTCCTCCAGTTTACAGTGCACAACACCATTTCCGACTGTTAATCCACTATTTGCTCTGCAAACTTAGACTAAAACATGCATGACCGTTACATTGGTAACATCAGAGCCATTTTTTGCTCAAAATCGGCAGCAATAAATAAAGTCTTTATTCACCAGTTGTAATATACAGTCTTGTAAGGGGCGGGTTTGACTTGGCTGAAACCACTTTGCGTGTATCTAAAATTAAAGACGGCACCGTTATCGACCACATCACGGCTGGGCACGCCTTGGATGTGATAAAAATTTTGGGCATAACTGGTCACGTTAATGGCATCGTAACTGTTGGCATGAATGTACCCAGTAAAACGTTAGGCTCAAAAGACATGGTCAAAATCGAAGGCAGAGAACTCAAATCCCCAGAAGTAGCCAAAATTGCCTTGTTGGCTCCTCACGCGAGTATCAACATCATCAGAAACTACAAAGTTGTAAACAAACAGCTGGTAAAGCTACCCGACGTTATACGAGAAGCCATAAAATGTGCCAACCCTGCGTGCATTTCAAACAGCAAAGAACCAGTAAAATCAACCTTTTATGTTGAATGCAAAGAACCCTTGCGCCTGAGATGTCATTACTGTGGTTACATTATGGAGAAACAGGACATTCCAAAACAGTTCTAGTTTTGTTTGTGTTTGGCTTTTTTCAACAATAAATTTTATTACCCAACAGTAACATTTATTTAAACCCAAACGATGTTACTTTACAGTAATAAGTAGGCGAAGGCAAATGACTTTAAAACTCCAACTAGTACGAGACGGAAAAATAATACTGGAAATTCCGCTATCCCCAATGGATTGGCCAAAAGAAAAACTTGAAACAGAATTCGAGGCATTCGAAGAAGACTTCCAAAAATTTTCAAGCATGTTCGATGCACTTTCAAACCAGACCCGCCTAAGAATGATGAGGCGAATGGTCCAAGAAGAAGACGGAACCATGAGTTTTGCAGGTTTCATGCACGACCTTGATTTGAACCCGAAAACTGTGTGGGAAAACTCCCGAAAACTCAGTGACGGCGGATTTCTAAAAAAAACTGGACGAGGAACCTTTCATTGCTCAGAATTTGGGCAATCAGCCTTCATAACCTTAAGCCTTGCCCTGCGCCGCTTACTTGAATCGTTAGAAGAAATGGAAGATATTTAGGAGGTGAAAAATCTGTCAGACGAAAATCGTTGGTCCCGTTGGTTTAACAAAAAAAGCCCCTTCGGAGGCGACTTTTTTGATATAGACCAAACCTTCAAAGAAATGGAAGAGTTGATGGCAAAACAATTCGAAGAACTGTCCAAACAGGCACCAAAAGACCTGCAACGCGAACAAACCTTGCCCGACGGAACTAAAGTACAAAGCTATGGTCCTTTTGTTTACGGCTACAGCGTAACTGTGGGTCCAGATGGGAAACCAAAAGTACAAGAATTCGGAAACTTCAAAGCCCAAACACGGCTAGGACAACCCCACATGGACGTCAAAGAGAAACGAGAACCCCTCGCAGACGTCATTGAAGCTGACGGAGAAATACGCGTGATAGTTGAGTTGCCCGGCGTCGAAAAAGACGAAATCAAACTTTCGGGCACAGACGCAACATTAACTATCTCTGTTGACACCGTTGACCACAAATTCTTCAAAGAACTTGAACTCCCCGCAAAAATCGATGTAAAACATGCAAAATCTACATACAAAAACGGCGTTCTAGACATTGTTGTCCCCAAAAAGAAAGAAGAGCAAACAAAAAGCGAAGACATAAAAATCGAATAGACAACTCACCGGTAACCATCACTTCTTCTTTTTTCACTCTTTTTTTGTTTTATAAATGAAATTTGACACATAATCAGATTCTAGGCTGGATTAAATCGTCTATGTTCTGAAACGGAACCTGATTAACGAAACCGTAAAATATAACGCAGATACCTTTAAATCGTCTAGCCTAAACCTATAAACGATACAAAGTAAAAGTGGACAAGAGAGAGGATTCATATGAGCGAAATGGCCACACGGATCTTAGAAGAAAGCCTCGGAAAAATCGTACTAGTCAGATTAAGAGGCGGCAAAAAGCTACGAGGAAAACTCAAAGGCTTTGATCAGCACCTCAACTTAGTGTTAGATGAAACTGACGACACAACAGACGTAGAAAACGTGAGAAAACTTGGCGCCATCATAGTCCGTGGCGACAACGTTGTAATAATTTCTCCTCCACCTAGGTGATAACAGTTGGGAAAAATAAGTAAAGGAACATCCTCTTTCGGAAAACGTTCACACAAAACTGTTCACATCCGTTGCAGACGCTGCGGCAGACGAGCATACCATGTAACGGAAAAACGTTGTGCAGCATGTGGATACGGAAAAACCACAAGAATCAG
>JAOZIC010000180.1 GCA_026014605.1 Candidatus Bathyarchaeota archaeon | reverse complement strand
TCACTGTCCGATATCGGCGTAGCCAAGAGTGCTTCTATGGTTTTTCGTTCTTTTTCTCCAGCAAAACTGTCAGAAGCTATGACACTTGATGCCATCAAAGGAATTATCAAAAAGAACGGAGCCAAAAAATACAGTGCCACCACGTAGACCATGGTCTGCATTTCAGTCATGCCCGCAAGTTGATTTTGAACAGACGAAGGCAGATTTTGCAGTAATGCTTCAAAGCCACTGATTTGCATTCCAGAATCAGGAACTAAACTGGGAATCACTGTTAAAACCACTGGAAGAACCACAGAGATTATCAACGGAAGCACAACTATGGGCAAGATTACCTGCCAGTTGCGTTTGATTTCAAGCCAGTCTTTTCTGAAAACAAGTTTTGCCATTTCAAGCCTCATCTTTGTTCCTCCTTGATCAGTTTAAGATACGCTTCTTCAAGACTCGGACGAACCACAACAACAGACAAAACCAAGCCGCCAGCCTCAACGATGCGCTTCACTATTTCAGGCGTCCCAGACGAAACATCATCCAAAGTTACCAAAAGCTTACAAGAAGACTCGTCAACGGTCACCTGCGTGACGTTACGGGCCTTTTTTGCTGCTTCAACAACAGAAGAAGTGAGCTTCTTCAAAGTAACCTCCACAGCAGGAGTCCCGTTTATTCTGTCACGCAGTTCATCGGGAGTCCCCACCACAACGCTTCTGCCCTTGTTTATAATCATCACTTTATTGCACAGTTTTTCGGCGTCCTCAAGATGATGCGTACACAAAAGAACCGTGCTTTTCTCATGCTGACTGAGCTTTGCGATTAGGTCTCGGACTTCTTTTGAAGACTCGGGGTCTAAACCAGAGGTAGGTTCATCCAAGAAAATAATTGGCGGTTTATGTACAAGCGCTCTTGCGATGGCCAGTTTTTGTTTCATTCCTTTCGAAAAAGTTGCCACTTTGTCGTCTCGGCGCGTCCATAACTCAAAAAACTCCAACAATTCTTGTATACGGTTCTGCTTCTCGTTCGGGTCTGACAGCCCATATGCTTCTGCAAAAAAGTCCATGTTTTCCAGTGCAGTTAATTTTTCGTAAAGGCTGGGGTTTTCGGTCAGAATACCAACCGTTTGCCTTACTTTAAGCGAATCTTTGTCAAGATTGTACCCTTTTACTATGGCTGTTCCTTTGGAAGGAGAGATAAGACCCGCAAGCATTCTAACAGTTGTTGTTTTGCCAGCCCCGTTTGGACCTAAAAGACCAAAAACTTCTCCTTGTTCTATCTTAAAATTCAGGTGGTCAACAGCTATATGAGAACCAAACGTTTTTGTTAAGTCTTCAACTTCAATAATAGCCAACTTGAAATCACCTTATCTTTGTCGCAGTGTTTCGCGGACTCATTTCAATCAGTAACTCCTTGAAGTTTCTGAAGAGCCCTAAACCATTCTTGGTTCTTGGTAGCCCGAGAAATTCTGTTAAATTCAAGGAAACAATACAGGCTCTTGAGTTTGTTCGCTTCTTTGTAATCGATTCGTAACGGAGCTTCATGACCAAATCCGCCGCGGGTTTCCCTGCGTTTATAGGCGTCATCAAAACCAAAATAAAGATTATCTACATTCTGGAAAGGTATAACGTCAATTTCTGTTTGACCAGTTTTCGTGTTTTTTCCATAAAAAACCAGAGCATCATCAAACAGGTGAAGCGCGCCTTTGTATCGGTGAATAGGCAACATGAAACTTGTGTGAGCCGCAAACCAGTCTAGAAAATCTTTTTGCCCAATTTCTTCTTTGAATATCCACATAGCATCAACATACCTAGTTTGCATAGGAGACTGCTTTTCCAATGCCACCCTGAAGTGTTTAACTGCGTCGCGGATAGCATCTGCTGAATTTACGTATTCTCCATCTTCGACCAATTTTTGGATGAAATAATAGTCGCGTTTTGGTAACCGCAGTGTAATACGCCAATCTTCTTTTGTATCGGATTTTTCGGTCATCTAATACCCTACGTAATGAGGAGTTTCTAGCAGAAATAAGCATTATCTGTCATCAGTGGATGCTCAAGGATGACACATACTGCAAAAATGTTTGAATGAGCCTAGTGGCGGGCCCGAGGGGAATTGAACCCCTGACCTACGGGTTAAGAGCATCAGCCCAGTCCCCAAACGGACCGGTCCGCCGCTCTGCCTTGCTGAGCTACGGGCCCACAAA
>JAOZIC010000004.1:12195-17580 GCA_026014605.1 Candidatus Bathyarchaeota archaeon | reverse complement strand
TCTTACCCATTGTCGCCTTGTCCTCCACCTAAAATATGCACATAGCCTTATCAGTCTTGTACTATTTTATCTGTTTTTCTTAAGCAACTAAGAAAACAAGAACAAATCATGTAGTTTTTCATTACGTATCATTTTTGTTTAATTTTGTTTTTTTTGTAGTACACAAAACATATAATCCTGTAACCTAACTATTATACTGGGTATCTGCGTTATGGTGCAACATTCTTTGCATACGTTCTCCGCATTTTTCTTTATTGTCGTTTTAATGTTTGTTTTTGTTGCATGTTTTGATGTCGTATACTCTTCAGATGTAACTGGAATGATTAGCTCCGATACAACATGGACAAAAGCCAACAGTCCTTACTATTTGACAGGTAACCTTGTTGTTTCCACCGGTGTTACTTTAACGATTCAATCTGGCGTAACAGTCAACATGGGTGGTTGCCAACTAATAGTTAATGGAACGTTGCGGGCAAAAGGAAGTTCAACTGATTTGATTCAGTTCAATAATGGTGGACGAATTGTTTTCACTGAACATAGTAGTAACTGGACTGAACAAACTGATTCAGGTTGCATACTTGAGAATGCAAATCTAACATCAACTGAAGTGAACGTCGGTCCTGTATCTCCAAAGATTGCTAACAATAACCTTTCAACAGTTTTTGGCGGTGGAGCCTTTATCGCGGATAACACAATTAGCAATTACCTTAATGCGGGTTCCAATATTGTTTCCAATAACATTGTTTCAAACGAAGTCTATGTTTCGTCCGATTCTGCTACAATAACAAATAACGAGATTTTAGGTATTCTTATTGTTGAGCACTGTTCGCCCATTATAGAGAATAACAAAATTTCAGGTCAAATGCGAATCAAGGGTTCTCCTGACATTTCTGGTAACACAATTCTTGGTGGGATACTCGTTACGACGGGAACTGTTAGCATATCCAACAACGAAATCCACGGTGGAATCGACCTTTCTCCCGGTAATTACGACCATATTAATGCCTCTATTATAAATAACGCAATCATCGGAGGCGCAATCGGGATTCGTATTGCACCAGCAGATTTTATCTTTCTTCACGCTGACCATCACACTGATGCCTATATCTATGGCAACATCATCACCAATTGCACCACTGCTGGCATCGAAGTGGGGTCCTCTTCTTCACAGGGCGGTTATGATGCACCTCCAAATTCTGCGATAATTAAAAGAAACATAATTATGAACAACTCCATTGGCGTTACAGGTCGAGGGGAAATCACAAACAACACAATCACAAACAACGTTTTTGGAGTTGACACTCAATTCAAAACACTAATCTGGAATAACATCTACAACAACACTAACGGTAATGTAAAGCTCAACTTTGCAGTCATCAAAAGCGCCACAAATAACTGGTGGGGAACAACCAACACTGATGAAATAATTGAGAAAATCTATTTCGACTTCGATACGAGCACGTATCAATTAACAACACTTTTTTCCTTCACACCAATACTAACTGAACCTAACCCTGAATCTCCGTCACTGCAAAACTTGGTAATTCCAGAGTTTCCTACTTGGACAATACTGCCACTTCTAATATCTGTGGCTGTTTTTGCGTTATTATATAAACACAAACTAGCCAAAACACCAACTTAGCATTAAAACCTCAAACATGTTTGAAGACTAATAGTAGTTCATTGTTGAAAACTACCTTTTTTCTGAAAAACTAAGCAATAACAAAAAACAGTTGCTACTTTGTTGTATCCCCAGAAATCCACCTGTTGTAACTATTTTTTGGCAAGATAACTGTTGTAACCTTTTTGCAGAAAAACACATAATCAACCGCTTCAACCGTAATATGGGAGATATTGTTGGTTAGCTTCAAACAGGCTCTTCAGATACTAGAATCCAAGGGAAAACTCCAAAGAATAACACAAAAAGTAGAACTAAACCAGATTCCAGGCCAGATAAGAAACGCCAAAAACGCGGTAATCTTCGAAAACAACCCCACAAACTATCCAGTAGCATCAAACATCTGCACCCGAGACAACTTCTGCACAATATTTGACATGACCTGGAACCAAATCCAAGAAAAAGTCATAAACGCCCTAGATAACCCCGTGAAACCCGTAACCGTAAACGAGTATCCTTTTGTTGAAGCTGAACTGGACCTAGGCAAACTTCCAATTCTAAGATACTACAAAACAGACCCCGGACCATACGTCACCTCAGGGGTTTTTGTAACCGAATGCGAAAAACGCAACCTATCCTACCACAGGATGCTCATTAAAACCAAAACCACGGCAACAACAAGAATCTGCCACAGACACACATGGCAGTGCTACACAAAAAACAACAATAACATAGACATAGCAATCTGCATCGGACTCGACCCCGCCCTGCTGTTTGCGGCGGCGATTTCCACCAAGGAACCCATGGACGAAACAGAAATCGCAGGCGGATTCTACCAAAAACCAATCAAAATGGTCAAACTAGACAACGGAATCAGCGTACCAGCAGACACAGAAATAGTACTCCAAGGAAAACTAACCCCAGAACTGGGCACAGAAGGACCGTTCGTAGACATCACAGGAACCTACGACCTAATCAGGCAACAACCCGTGGTCGAAATCACCAAAATCTTAACCCAAAAACAAAACCCAACCTATTACGCCCTCATCCCCGGACGAGGCGAACACTCCTTTTTGATGGGCTTTGGAAAACTGCCCCTAATCTACAAAGAACTAACAAAAGTTTGCGACCTCAAAGATTTAGCGTTCACCGACGGCGGAATAAACTGGCTGGGGTGCTCGGTGAGCATAAAAAAGAGAACAGACGCAGAACCAAAAACGGTGATTGAAACTGCCCTTGATGCCCATAAGAGCTTAAAGCACGTCTATGTGTTTGACGACGACATAAACCTGTCCGACCCACAAGACATACTATGGGCGTTGACAACCAGATTCCAAGCCGACAAAAACGTTTACACTTACCCGGACTCGTTGGGCTCAAGCCTAGACCCAAGCAGCGAACCCGGAGAAGACCGAAGAAAAACCTGCAAAGCAGGATTCGACTGCACCATACCTCTAACTAAGGACAGAGCAGACTTTGAAAAAGTAACAAACTAAGCTTCATGATGTTCCAGCTTTTGCTTTAGAACCTTGTTAACAACCTGCGCTTTTGCACGTCCTCTGGTCTTTTTCATAACCATGCCCATTAGTGCTCCAAACGCGCCTTGTCCTCGAACTTCGATGAACTCCGAGTTTTTATCTAGTACCTCATCAATGATTTTTTCCAACTCTTTTTGCGTTAGCATACCAAGACCCAAACTCTTCAAAGCCTTCTCCGCGGGTTCATCTTCATGTTTTGCAAGCCACGTTAACACGTCTGGGATGGACTCTTTTACTGCTTTTCCGCTGCCAATAAGCTTGAACAACTGCGTAAACTGGTCGTCAGATATTGCATCTACGTTAACTCCTTCACGTTTAAGCGCCGTTAAAGTCTCGGTGAACGCAACGGCGATAACCGTGGCAGAAACCTTTGTTTGTCTAGCCAACGTCTCAAACAGGTCGATATATTCCGAGTTCACGATTTGTTTTGTAAGCTTTTGGTTAAGCCCATACTCCGCCTTGAGCCGTTTCATCAACTGTTCTGGCAGTTCTGGAAGCCTGTTGCATAACTCGTTGACGTATTCTTTGGTTATCTGAATCGGCGGAACATCAGTCTCAGGATACATACGAGCCGCACCCGGACGCGGACGCATATACTTTGTAGTCCCATCAATGTTCGCGGCGCGGGTCTCCTCGGGAACACCTTGCAGTGCAATTCTTGCTCGGCAAATAACAGCATTTAGTGCGTCTTTAGCATTTTCTGGGGTGTCAGCAACAAAAACAACTGCGTCTTGAGGCTGTTTCTCCAAAAGTTTACCAAGCCTGTTAAGTTCCTCAACCGTAACACCATACGCTGGCATCTCATCCGTGTGAAAAATGCCTCCAACCCGTCCCCAAAAACGAGCCATACCCGCCATCTCTGCACCCAAACGCATTCCAGGCGCCAACTCCTTTTTGAGCAAACCATCAAAACACGGAAGCTTAACCGCCAATACTATCTTGTTTTGTGTAATCGCATTCGCAATGACCTTGCATGACGTCTGCTTGAAAACCGAGGTAACATCCACAAAGTCGTCTTTAATGTCCTGTTCGGTTACTCCACGTTTTTTTAGTTCGTCACGAATCTCCAACAACTTGAGTTGCCGAAGAACCTCGTTCTCAACTATCTGCGCAACCAAATCAAGCTCCTGAACACCCTTGATTTCTATCAACGCGCCGTCCCGTATGGAAACGTTCAAGTCTTGGCGGATAGTTCCCAAACCACGTCTGACTCTTCGTGTTGCCCGCAAAATAGTTCCAATCGCCAGTGCCGTCTCTTGGGCTTCTTGCGGTGTAAAAATGTCGGGCGCTGTGGTTACTTCGATTAGTGGTATTCCCAGTCTGTCGATTCTGTAGTTGATTACCTGACCTTTGGTGCCTGTTTTTCGGGCGGCGTCTTCTTCTAGGCTGATTTGTTGTATGCCAACTTTTTTGCCTTTGATTTCGATTGCGCCATTTAATGCAACTACGCTTGTTCGCTGAAAACCTGTGGTGTTTGAGCCGTCGATAACCGTTTTTCTCATCACATGAATCTCGTCGACGGGTTTCATCTTCATCATAAGCGCCGTAATCAACGAAATTTCCACTGCCTCGCTGTTAAGACCATGCGGAGGCTCTTCGTCCATCTCTACTAGACACGCGGTTTTGTTGGTTGCCTCATACAGAACACTTGTTCCCTTCTGGAACTCAAACAACGCCGCAGAGTCAACTTGACCCAACTCGCTCTGGGTTGGTCTAAGGATTCTAAGAAACGTAAACTCGGGGTCGTCCTTGAACAGTTCAGGTTCACAACTGCAAAACAGTTTCTCTTTGGTGTTTAGTTGCTGGTGAATCTCAAGCCCTGATTTTAATCCAACTTTTTTGTAGTCTACTGTCATCTTTTTTCCCTTCAGCACCCAATTTTTCCGTAAACTGTTCTGTTTAACAGCTCATTCGCAACGTTTTTCATTAGCAGCTTTTTTGCTTCTGCTGGGTCTGTTGTTTGTGCAAGAACCCAACGCAACTTAACAAACGCGGTTTCTGCAAGCATATCATCAAGCGACAAAACACCCAACGACAAAAGGTCTCTGCCTTGGTCGTAAACGTTCATGTTCAAACGCCCCCAAATACACTGAGACGTCATACCAACAACAACCCCCTTTTCCGAAGCGTTACGCAGCGCATCAAACAGGTAGTCGCCAACATGACCCAAACCTGTTCCTTCCAAAACAATTCCCCTGTAACCCTGCTTTACATACCAGTCGATAACAT
>JAOZIC010000004.1:0-12095 GCA_026014605.1 Candidatus Bathyarchaeota archaeon | reverse complement strand
GTTCCTTCCAAAACAATTCCCCTGTAACCCTGCTTTACATACCAGTCGATAACATCGGGGCTAATGTCTGGATGCGCCTTAATCAAAGCCACTTTTGGCTCAAAATCTGCTTTAAGCACAACTTTGCGGTTTGCATCCCGTTTCTGGTACTTCTTGGTTAACATGGTAATCTTGCCGTTTTCCATCCGCGCCAACGGCTCAGAGTTAACCGACTTGAATGTATCTCTGCGGCTTGTGTGACATTTTCTAACCTTGGTTCCGCGGTGAAAAGCGATTTTGTTGTCAGAAACTGTTTCATGCATCGCAACGACAACCTCAGCAAACGGAGCCTCAACAGCCGCCTTAACCGCACCAACCAAATTAGTTGCCGCATCCGAACTAGGACGGTCAGCAGACCTCTGAGACGCAACCATAACAACCGGAACAGGCAAATCCTGCAACGCAAAACTCAACGCCGCAGCACTATAACCCAAAGTATCTGTTCCATGCGCAACAACAACACCCGAAACGCCATTTTCGATATGTTTAGCCACCGCCTTTGCAGTAGCAATCCAATGTTTTGCAACAATGTTTTCGCTGTAGATACTAAACAGAATCTCGGTGTCGATAACCGCTATTTCTGACAGCTCTGGAACAACGCTGTATAGTTCGCTTGCTGAAAGTGCGGGGCGAACTCCACCTGTTCGGTAGTCTACTCGGCTTGCGATGGTGCCTCCTGTGCTTATGATTGCTACTTTTGGCAGACCCTTCTTTTGTTTGGGCAACGGAGGCGGAGTGAACGTGGGCTTTGTGCCTTCGCCAACTTTTGTTACCTGTGTTAATTGGTCAATGCGGACTCCAACGTTGTAGCCGCTTTTCATTTTGAGTACAATATGGTGTTCGTCTCCAATTTCTGAGCGAGGAATCAGTATGCCTTCCCAGTTGTCGTTATCTTTAGTTACCCGTACAACATCTCCGATTTCTGCTCCTGCTTGTTTCAAAAAGTTTAACGCTTGACCCCTATAACCCGGAAAGCTTTCACTCAACATTTTTTCCTCCCGTCAAATACCGCGCCTGAAAAACATCAACAATACTTCACGCGTATTTATTAAAACATTTAGTTAAGCCCTTTAGAAACATACGGTCCATCGTAGCCGTAACCGAACCGTTTGTAATACTGTTTTGTGCCCAACGCGCTGGTAACCACCATTTTTGTTCGGTCAAACTCCTCTTTTGCCGCTCGTTCAGCCTCAGACAACAACACCGCACCATAACCCTTGTGTTGCCAAGCCTCAACCTTGTGTTTACCAACCGGAACCAAAGGACCATAAACCCGAAGCTCACGAACTATCGCTGTTTTGTCCGAAACAATTTCTGGTCTGTATGCTTGCTCTGAGGGAATCCGCAACCTAACATATCCAACCAGAACGTCGTTAACTGGGTCTTCGGCAGAAATAAACAACTCCTGCCCCTGTGACGCTTCTTCTGTTATTGTTTGAACCACTATTTGGTCAGCGTCGGGTTTGATTTTGTCTTTGAGCCATCTGTGGCCTACTTCTCTGCATCTGATACAGCGGCACCGCAAGCCTTCAGCCCCAAGTTTTTCGAGTGCAATCTGCCTTAGGTTGCTAAGTTTCACGCCGTCTTCAATCAACTTGGCTGGGATGTCCCGTTGTACACGCATTATTCTAACCCACGGCGGAACAAACTTTTTCATCTGAGCAATAAGCTCGGCTGCTTGGTCTGTGGAGTACGGCTTGTATTCCCCGTTTTTCCACCAACCGTAAACTTTGGTGTTTTTAATCACCAAACAGGGGTAAATCTTAATCATGTCCGGCTTGAAGTCTGGATTCACAAAAACTTCCCTAAAACCTTCCAAGTCGCGTTCAAAACTTGACCCCGGTAACCCCGGCATCAAATGGTAAACAACCTTCAAGCCCGCATCTTTCATTATGCGTGTTGCTTCTACTACGTCTGCTACCTTGTGCCCCCTGTTAACATGCTGGTAGATGTCATCGTAAACATTCTGAACCCCGACTTCCACCCTTGTTACACCCATGGAAAGCATTTGGTTAACCTGTTCTTGTTTTGCCCAGTCGGGTCTTGTTTCCACGGTTATTCCTACGTTACGAACTGGGCTGGTTTCGGCAAACTTTTTCGCTTCCTCCAAAGACTCGGACTTTTGTTGAGTAATTGCATCCAAGCACTGTTTAACAAAACCTTGCTGGTATTCAATTGGAGTGCTTGGAAACGTGCCGCCCATTACAACAAGCTCTATTTTGTCCACTTTGTGCCCGATTGCTTCAAGTTGTTCGATTCTGCTTCTTACTTGCATGTAAGGGTCGTACTGGTTTTGTTCACCTCGCATGGCTGCAGGTTCATGACCCGTATAGCTTTGAGGAACACCCAACGTTGGACCGCCGGGGCAGTATGCACATGCTTCTTGTTGTGGGCATGGAGACGGTTTAGTCATAACCGCAACAACGGTAACTCCAGAAACTGTGCGCACAACTTTTCTTTGCAAAACAGGAAGCAACCGCGCCCTTTCCTCGGGCTTAAGGTAACGAATAATACTAGAGTTAGATGGAACCTTTCCAATGCCGTATTTTCCGGCTGTTTTGACCTTGAGCAGTTCTAAATCCCTTCTTTTTGGGTCGGGAATCTGCAGTAACCGCTCAATAATTTCCCGGTACGCTTTTTCACTCATCAGGTTTCATCCACAAACTATGCTCGAACGCTTTTAGATAAAGCATACACATTTCAGTTGCTGTTTTTGCACACTACAACAATACCCTTCAGTTGCGGGTTAGCATCCAACGAGCAAACATGCAACCCCGCATGTCTAAGAAGTTGCCCAAAACTCTCTGTTGAGAACGCCTTTTTTAGCCCAGTTACAACAAATATTGATTGAGGTTTGGCCACTCTTTTCATTTCAGCTAAGGTTTGTAGCGGCTTTGGCATGTTTTGAATAACCGTAAACGCGAACACCTTGTCAAACGAGTTGTCCAAAAATGGGGTGTTGTCTGCGTCTGCGCACACCAGAACTATGTTGGACATGTTTTTTGTTCGTTTTTTTGCTTCACGAAGAGCCTTCGCGGATAAATCTGTGCCTACAACCAGTCCGACCTTGTCTTTGATGTGGTTAAACAGAAAGCCTGTTCCGCATCCGAGGTCAAGAACCGTGTCGTTTTCATGAAATGTTATGTTGTTTAGGGCGTTTTCGATTTTGGCGTTTTGTTCACCAACATATTGTACATCATAGATTTTGGCTTGTTGGTCGTAATGTTGCATGGTGCTGCGTTTTTTGTTCCATTGTTGCATGGTTCTCAGAACTTTTATCTATATTCGCTATTCTTTAGATTGTCGGCGATATACTTGTCCACCCGAACACCCGTAGCTGTAATCGAAAACCCAACATTGCAAGATGCAGCACAGCATATCAAACAGGCTGTTTCAGAGCGAAAAGCCGTAATCGTGGTTGGTAACTGCTGGGTGGACTACAAAGGACGCGCAAGCTCCAAACTTGAAGCTGGCGAACGAATTGTAATGGTAAAAGAAGACGGCTCAGTTTTGGTTCACCGCCCTTTTGGTTACGAACCAGTTAACTGGCAACCGTCAGGTTGCATGTTCCAAACCCGCTTAAAGGACGGGGTGCTGCAGGTCCGAGCGTTTCGCAAAAAACCTTCCGAGTCTGTAAAAATCTCTTTTGATTGCGTTAACCTGCTGACCATTATGCGCCTTGTTGACAGAGGCGAATTCTCGTTACACGCCAGCGAATCAGACATGCAAAAAGCAATCCTGTTTGACCCAACCCTTGTAGAAGACGGCTTCAAACCCATTTCTTACGAAAAAAAGGTTGACCCCGGATTTGTTGACGTTTACGGCGTAGACAAAGACGGAAAACTGCTAGTAGTCGAACTCAAACGAGTCACTGCAGGCAAAAATGCGGTTTTGCAGCTAGCAAAATACATCGATTTTATCAAAACCGTAACCAACAGGGAATTACGGGGAATACTTGTTGCGCCCCGTTTGGCTAAAGGCGTTCAAACCCTATTAACCAGTTTGGGGTTGGAATTCAAATCTTTAGAGCCAAAAACTTGTGCAGATGTTTTGAGACGGTCTGAAACCCGAAAACTTGTGGACTTTTTTGATTCATCTGACTAGGTTACCTTACGTAGTATGGTTTGTTTTCTTGTTTCAGCTTACTTAACGAGTTAATCAGGCTGTAGTCAAAGTCTTTGCCCCACAAAAGCCAACGTAACCCGTGATAGAACCGTAAAAATTCTATGCCTTTTTTTGTGGTTTGGTAAACGTTTTCAGTTTCTTTTTTTACGCTTACCAGCTTTAGAAGCATTATTGCTGGCATGTATTTTTCGATGCTTTTGCGGTCTAGGTCACAACCTGCTATGATTTCAGATTCTTTGGAACCTAAAGCCGCCGCTCGGAGGATGTCTGCAACGACGTCAAACTCTTTCCTTTCCATCTACTTATCCCTCAATTTTTTGAGAGGATAAACAACTGTGAGACTGTTTTAGCTCACGTAAAATGGATGTTTTTCTTTTTGTTGCGTCTTGTCTAAAATTCTCATTAACAGAAAATCGTCGTCTTCGCCATGGATTAACCATCTGAGCCGATGATATGTGCTAAGAAATTCTAACCCTTTTTTGGTTGTTCGATAATGTATGTTATCGTCATCTTCTAGCGACAGCATGCTTAACTCTTCTAAGGCTGCCAGATAACTTTCTGCTGACATTGAATCCAGTTTACATCTATCCCTGATTTCTCCTTCGTTAGAGCCTTTGGCTGCAACTCGCAAGATTTCTGCGACAACTTTGACTTCATTTTTTCTTTTCGTAATTTACACCGCCAGATCAAGATTGTTTATTAGAACTCAGTTTGCACAAAACGCATTTTAATCATTATTTCAGGACAACCAATAGGTAACTAATGGGTAGAAAAAACCTCTAGAAAACAACCAACTTCAAGATTTGCGGATGTTTCACTGCATACTAATCAAGTCTGATGATTGATGAAATCATGTGTAAACTTACATTGTAGCATTTTTTGCCAAGTAGTCTGTGATTCGTTTCTGAAACAGCGTGTTTCTTAGTAGAGTGCTTTTTTCTATCCATTGCTTGATTGGAATCTCAAACTTTGTACCTATGTGTGTTAGTGCCTCTTTGAGAGTGTTGTATTTGTATGGTTTTTGTCGCAGGGCGTTTCTGACGTTTTCTCTTACCTGCCAAACACCAACAGGCATGATGTATCCGGGGTGTGCTTCCCGTAACACCGTTACTGAT
The DNA here is from genome assembly GCA_026014605.1 of Candidatus Bathyarchaeota archaeon. Classification (GTDB taxonomy): domain Archaea; phylum Thermoproteota; class Bathyarchaeia; order Bathyarchaeales; family Bathyarchaeaceae; genus Bathyarchaeum. Next base: position 6,816 of record JAOZIC010000004.1, on the reverse strand, counting down.
GCTTGTTTTCGTTCTTTTGTTAATAACTCTCCAACCGCTAACCGTGCCGAATAGTAGCACCCGCCGATGCTGGCGTAGGTTGTGCGCCCATTGTAACCTTCGTAGTCGCCAAAAAGCATGACGTTATCGCCGCTTGGGTTCCAGATGGTACCTGGGTACCATGCTTCCATGGCTTCGTAGCTCCATTCGCGGGGTATCATCAGGATTTCGAACCTGTTGTCTAGGTAGTTTGATTCGTAGATTCGGTATTCGTTGATTTCTGGAAACGTTTTGATTTGTTCCATCATCTCTTTTGAGATAATGCTGTCAACTGCTGTTATGCTCCAGCGTGTGGGAACTAGTCGTCTTTGTTTTTTTATTCCAAACGCGCCAACACTGAACGCACGTTGAATGTTGCTGACTAATGTTCCTTTATCAAACAGTGTTGTTACTGCTTCAGAAGCGTGCAAATCGTCGTCAAAGTATGCTTTCTGTATCTGCTGGTCCCACTTGGGGTTTGAAACGTTCATGTTTTTGAGTGGCGCAGACGGACCGAAGGGTTGAATTTGGCTGTCCAGAACAAGATTTGCTGTCGGCTTCTTTTTTAGTGCCATCTCTACGTCTACGGGGTTTGTGGACAGCGCTAAATCGATGGTTTGATCCATGATTTTTCCTGATTCTTCAAACTTTGTTACATGAACCCTGTGTTTGCCCCTTACCAGCATGGACCTAAAACCCACAATTTCGTCAATGGATTTGCCAAACCATGATTCAGGCAAATCAAACTGGCTGGTGTCCTCGTGAACAGGCGGAACAAGAGGACCCGCATAAACATACGGATACCCAATTCGTCCAACAAAAACTCCCGGAGGACATGCACCATCCAAATCTGTGCCTTGCATAAGCGGTGAAGATTCGAAGTAGGAACTAAACCTGACTACAAGTGGGCACCTTGTTTTGCCGCACAAGAACTTGCCGCCCTTGCATATTGCACATAAGGTGTTTGTTTTTGCGGTGGCGACCAGTTGTTCTTTGTTGTAGTCTATGTCTGCGGCGAGGCTGGATTTGTCTAAAAGCTGTTTTACCCAAGAATTATCCGATGTGGCGGGTTTGGGCTTTTTTGGCAGCCGTATGAGTTTGGCGTTTCTTTTTCCTCCAGTTACTCTTCGCATCTTTAATCCGCCGTAGTGTGGAAAATTGTGTGTTAACCAAGTAAGAAAGATTTTCTGTTATTTGAACAATTAAGCTAATGACGCCATTTTGTAGTGTCAGAACGTTAGTCAGATGTGTGTCTGATTCGGACAAACACATATTTCATATATTCAACTGTACGAACATATCAATAGAGTTTGAACTATGCTGGTTCGGATTCCACAGTCGACAATGGAGAACACAAGAGAAGGGGTAACCTGTCTTGTTCATAACGTTTCATTCGTATAAAGGCGGAACTGGCAAGACTTTATTGTCTGTAAACTTGGCGATGACCCTTACCGCTAAAGGCAAAAAAGTTTGTTTACTGGATTTAGACCTTCGCGCTCCAAGCCTTAGCTCAACTTTTAACAACAAAGCACCCTACTGGGTAAACGATTACCTAAGCAGACTCTGTGATGTCGAGAATATTTTAACCGAATCCACTCCAGATTACATAAACGATGGAAGTTTGTTTGTGGGTTTAGCAAACCCGTCAACAGAAGCTATCCGTGAAATGTCCGCAAAAGACCGAAAATGGGAGATGGAAGCTCTTGGAAGACTTTTGTCGCTTAAGGACACTTTGTTAAACGAGTTAGGTTTTGATTACATAATCTGTGACTCCAGTCCAGGATTGCAGTATTCGTCTATCAACACGATTGTTGTAGCCGACATAGCGTTGGTGGTTACTTCAGTAGACCGCTCAGACGTAGCTGGAACACAGCGGATGCTACACGACCTTTATGACCTGTACGAAAAAAAGACGGGTGTCATTGTGAACAAAGTTCCACAAACCGTTTTATCAGGAAAAATTCCGCTCAAACTTGATACCCATAAACTTCCATTAATTGAGATGGTTCCTTGTTCTTGTGACATACTGAACTCTGCTGGGGAATACTTGTTTGCTTTCAACAACACACAACATCCCCTTAATCAGTCGATGGACAAGATTGTGAACAAAATCCAAAACTGGTAACGTTGCCGTTTTTCCCAAACTCTTAAAGCTCAAGTGATTACAGAAATTAACGTATGTCCAGTAACACAACAAAGATAATAGCCATAATCGCTGTTGTCGCAATAGCTTTCTCGGCATTTAACAGCTATTTGATACTTGACAACATTAACGTTAAACAACAGCTTGAAACACAAACACAACAACTTGATGAACTGCAAACTCTTCTGAACCAATTAAGCACCCAGCAAGAACGGCTTGATGACCTTCAAGATGTATTAGATGAGCTTGAAGCTCAACAACAACAAATTAGTTCTCTAGAGACAACTTTAAGCCAGTTCAGTGACCAACAAGACCAAATCACTGCGCTGCAAAATGAGCTAGACCAAGCAAAAACTGACCTCCAAGAATTCACAGCAGACCTATCTGCGTTAGCTTCTCAGATGAGTACACTTGACCAAACCACGACCGCAAGTTTGGCACAAATACAAAGCAGTGTGCAAAACCTTGAGAACATCATTTCAGAGCTTTCAAACATTGAAGATATAATTGATCAGCTTTTGAGTTTAAGTCCCGAAGAGGTGTACCAAGCAGTCTACAAATCAGTTGTAGTTATTCGAACCCCTGTTGGTCAAGGGTCTGGCTTTGTTTTTAATACCTCAAACATGATTCTTACCAACTACCATGTAGTAACAACTCAAACTAACATCGAAATCGAATTCTACGACAGAACCCGAACCCAAGCCACAGTAATAGGCTCAGACGCGTATGCGGACATTGCTGTTTTGACTGTTTCAAGTACCCCTGTTGATATTGTTCCTTTGACTTTAGGAAACCAATGCTGCATCGGGCAACAAGTCGTTGCAATCGGTAACCCGCTTGGGCTTACATCCAGCCTTTCAGTTGGTTACATCAGTCAAGTTAACAGGCTACTAGACCTAGACCCAATAATCATTCCTGTACTGCAACTGGATTTAACTATCGCAGCTGGAAGCTCAGGTGGACCTTTGCTTGACATGTATGGAAAAGTTGTTGGAATAACAAACGCTGGCACCGATGTGGGATTCAATTTTGCTGTTCCTGTTAACATAATGGAGCGTGTGGTTCCTGCTCTTGTTAGTGAAGGTGAATACAAGCATCCACTTGTTGGGGTGTCTTTACTAACGTTAACTCCGGATGTTATAAGTTCTGAAAACATTGTGAATGTTAACACTTACCAGACTGGTCTTTTGATTGTAGAAGTTGTTGATAACTACCCTGCTGACATAGCTGGGTTACAAGCTGCCATACAGGGACCTCAAGGACTTACTGCTGTTGACATAATTCTGGCTGTGAATGGGCATTCAACCCTTACTGTTGAAGATTGGATTGCTTATGTAGAAGTGGAAGTTTCACCCAATCAAAGTATAACTTTGACGGTTTGGCGGTCAGGTGTAACTTCTACGGTTACACTTACTACCACAGAACGACCACCCTACACGTAGTTTTGTGTTTTTGCACCTTTTTTGTGCCAAAAAATCTGTTTGGTCTTTACTGGAAATCTGGATTTGTTGATGAGAAACATATATTTTTGAGGTTGAGTTCTAAACTTTGTCGAGAATTGCTTTAAGCGGCGAACTCTGATGAATCGAATCAAAATACCCATAATTCTTGTGAATTTTAAAACCTATGCAGAAGCAACAGGAAAGAACGCAGTTAGACTTTCAAAAACTGCCGAAGAAGTGAGCCAAGAAACCGGCGTCAATATTTCTGTTGCGCCTCAACTTGCTGACCTAAAATCTGTGTGTGACACTGTTTCGATTCCTGTTTTTGCTCAGCACATAGACCCAATCCTTCCGGGCAGTTCCACGGGGCACGTTCTTTTAGAATCAGTAAAAGAGGCAGGTGCAATTGGAACATTGATTAACCATTCAGAACGGCGCCTGAAACTAAGCGCTATCGAAGCCATAATTACACGAACCCGCGACGCCAACATGATTTCTGTGGTTTGTACCAACAACGCTGCCGTGAGTGAAGCTACTGCTGCGCTTAAACCTGATATTGTTTCGTTAGAGCCGCCTGAGTTGATTGGAACTGGAATTCCTGTTTCTAAGTCTAGGCCTGAGGTGGTCACTGAGACTGTGGCACTTGTTAGGCACGTGAACCCGTGTGTAGTTACTCTTTGTGGTGCGGGAATAACCAAAGGCGAAGACGTTGCAGCTGCTTTGAAACTTGGCACTAAAGGTGTTTTGGTTGCTAGTGGGATCGTAAAAGCAAAAGACCCACGTAAAGTTTTCATGGAATTTGCGGAAGCTGTGCTTAGTACCGAGTAACTTCCTTATTTTTGGTTCAGAACTAATGTTGATAACCTTTATATTTTCAGTTTTGACCTTTTTTGGGTTAACTGGGCAAGTGTCTACGTTAACCTTCACACAAAATATTTAGGAGAATTGTCTGTTGCACGTTACGCTTAGATGCATTTCATGTATTCTTAACCGTGGTTACCTTCAAATCCAAGAAGCCACCGATGACGAAGCTGTTCAATTCAAAACATTGTCTGCGGTTTTAGACTTCTTAGCAAAAGAATTCACACCAACCGCTAACCCCGCCAACTTGGGAACAAAACGAGACCGAATCATCAGAAAACTCACTGGCAACCCTGACCTATACAAACACAAAAAACAAGTCAGCAACCAAAAAGCTCTTGAAGTTTTACCTATTGCCCAAAGTATTGTTTCTAAGGAAACCACGCCAGAACTGCGTTTTAGAAAAGCGGTTCTTTCTGCTATTGTGGGCAATATCATGGAATTTGATTTGCCAGATAACCCCTTCAAGTTTAGTGACCTTGCAGAGTTGATTCAACAGGCTGAAGCGGATTTGGCGTTAGACGAAGTTTTCCAGATTTATGAAAAAGCAAAAACCGCAAAAACTATTGTTTATTTAACAGACAACGCAGGCGAAATCGCGTTAGACACTCTGCTTGTTGCTGAACTAAAAAAACTGGGTGCACACGTTACTGTGGCTGTTAAAAGTGGTCCAGTTCTTAACGACGCTACTTTGGAAGACGCAAAAGTTGTTGGTATGGACAAGGTTGCTGATGCTGTGGTTACTACGGGTTCTGATGCTGTTGGTTTGTTTTTGGAAGAGTGTTCCGAAGAGTTTTTGGAGCTTTACCGTTCCGTAGACTTTGTAATAGCAAAGGGAATGGGGCATGCTGAAACACTTACCGGACAGAAGTTGCCTGTGCCACATGGTTTGTTGTTGAGAAGTAAATGCAGCACAGTTGCTAACCATTTTGGGGTAAGTACAGGAAAAAACATAGCCAAGCTGTTACATTAGTTGTGGTTGGATGTTGCGGCTTTGGACTTGCCTAAAATCAGTGTTGGGCGAGACGCTCTCTCAAACGTGGATGAGGCATTAACTAAAGAGTGGCTAGTAACCAACGGTTTAGGCGGATACGCTTCTTCAACAGTTTTAGGCATAAACACCAGAAAATATCACGGCTTACTTGTTGCTGCTTTAAACCCACCCATCAACCGCTGGATGTTGCTAACAAAACTTGACGAAGAACTAACTATAGCAAACAAAACCTACCCCCTAGCCACAAACCAGTACCAAAACGTTACGTGCCCTGAAGGGTACAGGTTTCTTTCCAGTTTTGTTTTAGACCCGCTGCCAAAATTCACATACAACGTGCAGGACATTACGGTTCAAAAAACGGTTTTCATGCCATACCTGAAAAACGCAACAATAACCCTCTACGAAATCAACAACAGTTCACAAGACGATATCAAATTCAGTGTTTCTCCTCTTGTTAACTCGCGACACATATACGACACAACCGACAAAAATAGTCTGCAGTGGCAGTTCACAAAAAGCTGTTACATGGACGGGGTAGTTGTAGCGCCGTCGGATTCTTTGTCTTCTTTGATTTTGTCGGCAGGCAACACGGGCTCGTTTGTTGACCAAAGCTGGTGGGTGAAAAACGTTTTCTTCAAAGTCGACGCTTCCCGAGGCGAAACATGCACCGACGACTATTACCGCCCTGGATTTTTCGGTTTTTCTGTTTATCCACAAGAAACCAAGAAGTTTTTTGTATTAGCCACAGCTGGAAAAAATGAACAAGAATCTGCGCGACTGTTTTCTGGTTTTGGCAGAACAGTCAAAGACATTGAATCCTATTTACTTGAAGAATTAGAGCGCCGACAAGATTTGTTAAATCAGTTCCAGAACCGCAACAATGCTGTGAACATGGAAAATTGGTTACGGTGGCTTGTTTGGGCGGCTGATTCGTTTATTGTGCAGCGGGCTTCTACCCAAAGCAAGTCTGTGATTGCTGGTTACACTTGGTTTGACGATTGGGGACGTGACGCGCTTATTTCTTTGCCCGGACTTACGTTGGTTACGGGAAGGTTTGAGGACGCTAAACAGATTCTGTTAACTTTTGAGCGTAACTGCAGCAACGGAATAGTTCCAAACAGGTTCTCAGACAAAGCAGGCGACATACCCCTATACAACACCGTGGACGCAACATTGTGGTTTTTCAACGCTGTTCTGGGGTATCTTAAGTACACTGGCGATTTTGCGTTTGTAGAAGAAAAACTCTGGAAAACCCTAACCGAAATAGTGGACCACCACGTGAAAGGAACAATCTTTGGTATCCACATGGACAAAGACGGGTTAATCTCCCATGGACCGCAGTTGACTTGGATGGACGC
>JAOZIC010000138.1 GCA_026014605.1 Candidatus Bathyarchaeota archaeon | reverse complement strand
GCCAACATGTTAACTTGTCCAGCAATCTGCGAGATATCATCTGCCAAACCTGCAACGTTTTTGACTGAACTGTTTACTTCACCAATTGTGCTTTCTACGTCGCTTGATGCTGCTTTGATTGCTTCCAAAGATTTCAGAGCGAGTTTTCCACCTTCACTTGCATCTTTTGCTACTTTGTTTGAAGTTTCCACTATTTTGTTTACTTCTGTTGTACCAAGATTGACATCGGTCATTTTTTGCATAAGCTGTTGAACATTCTTTGAGGTGTCTTGAGCAAGCTTTGAAAGGCTTTGTGCACCATCAGAAACGTTCTGAGAAGCAGCCATTACCTGTTCCATGCTGTTACTCAACTTTTCTGCGGCCTGTGCCGATTGAGCACCCATAACTCCGATGCCTTCTGCGGTTTCCAAAATCGCGGTTGAATATGTTTCAACGTTATTTGCTACATCTGTACTTGCTTGAACTAGACCCTGTGTTGTTTCCAACATCTGTTTTATTTCACTTATGTCCGCAATGTATTCTACAGCACCAATAACTTTGCCTTCTTTATCAAAAAGCGGTGAACCAGTAGACTGGATGCTCATTGCGCCGTTAGAAACTGTTTCAGAAACTGCGGGCTTTTTTGTTTTCATGGCAATTGCGCCAACACATGACGACTTTTTGCAGTCAGTTGTTTTGAATAAGTCATGACATTTTTTGCCAATAAGTTTGTCAGCAGTAGTACCAAGCATTGTTGCACCGTACGAGTTGATGTAAGTAACATTGAAGTCCTTGTCAATAGACAAAACTGGAGTCTGAACAGCTTCAAGAACTTGCACTTGCCGCTTGTTCTTTTCGGTTTCCTGTGTAAGCGAAGTAATATCAACAACGTACTCGATTGCACCACCAACGGTGCCTTCACTGTCAACTATTGGTGTACCAGTCAACCAAAGGTTCATGTTTAGTTCAGATTTAGTTTCAGTTGATGCAGCTTTTTTTGTTTTCATTGCAACAGCACAAGGACATTTTGGAGTTTTACATTTCTCACTTTTGAAAAGATCATAACATTTCATCTTGCGAATAATCTTACCAGGAGTCGATTTGAGCATTTGTGCACCATAATCGTTGATGTAGGTAACATCAAAATCTTTGTTTATGGCAACAACTGCGCCTTGAACACCCTTGAGATACTGAAGATATCTTGTTGCTGTTGAATTTACCATTCGATATTTTGGCATAACTCGGTTTTTCCTCCGTTTCCCCATTGCTCAACAAAATGAGCCGAAAAAAACTATTAGATTATGTGCATAGGTGACTATGACAGACAGCAATGAAATTAAAATGAATAATGTAGTCTAGGACAACCAATCTCTAGAGGACTTTGCAACACAAGAACACAAAAAAGGGAAAGGAGGAGGCAGTGTTACTGAAAAGCTCATTGCAGTTATGCAACGGCTATCTTTTCAACTGCAACCTGTTTTTTTATGGTCACGTGGTCAGGCTCAGGCAAGTCTTCTCTTACGTCTGAGATAATTTTGGTCAAGTCAAGGATAACAATGAGTTTATCTCCTTGCTTTCCAACTCCCACGACGTAGTTGTCCAAACATTTTGTAGCCTGAACATTTCTGTCGATGTCTGCGTCAGCAATTGTTGAAACTTCAGTTACGCTGTCAACAACAACGCCCACCGCGGCTTTGCCCAGTTCAATAACGATAATTTTTTCGCTTGCACCATCTTTTATTATGTTAAGGCGTTTGCGAAGGTCCATTACCGTAATTATTTGTCCTCGTAGGTTAGTTACACCCTCAACATAGCTGGGGGCTCCGGGGACAGGTGTAACCACCTGTACATCCCGAACTTCTCTAACCTGCTCAACGGGCACACCGTAGTTAACGTTACCCACAGTGAAGTTAACTATCTGCACATCTCCGCTTGTTGTCATAACTTATCACAACATTTTATGCAGAAAGGTTAACTTTGCCGAGTTCTTCGCGGAGTTTCTTGACTTCCTCGACGATCTGCTGCGAAAGTTTAACTGCGCTAGCGCCTTCTTCTTGGACTTTCTTTGCTGCTGCTGCAACTTCCTGAGTAGCGGCGGTTTGTTCTTCAATGCTTGCGGAGGCTTCTTCTGATGCAGATGCTGATTCTTCCGAAAAGCTTGCTACCTGCTGGATAGCACCGTTTACTTCTTCAAGCGATTCCACGCTTTCTTGAACGGTTGCACCTAGGTTTTGGGTCACACCCAA
>JAOZIC010000065.1:1684-17821 GCA_026014605.1 Candidatus Bathyarchaeota archaeon | reverse complement strand
ACACGAATCTAAACAACAAAGGTTTCAGGCGGAGTTATCAGAAGCATACTAATGATTGTGTGAACTTTTGTTATCACAGTTGTGCTGTGCGATAAAATTTCAGAAAAAACTTAGTTTTCAACATATAACTACTATTAGTATACTAATATGCCGCATGAACATGTGAAAACTGCGCTTACATCAGGGAAAGCCTATTGTTCTTGGTCAATGTTTCTTGACAATAACACTTTTCTTTTTTAGAGTGTAACAGTTTTATGGTGCTTTTATTGGGGGATAAAAGGGTAACTGCCATTTTGTTGTTAGTTATCTCTTTTTCAATCCTAGTTGGGGTTCATTTGGTATTAACAAACACAGATGACACTCAAACAAAAGAAGAGAATGAAACGCAAAAATTAGATTGCACGGCTGAAGAAAAAGCATTGGCGTTTTTAACAGATGTGGTTGGTCTTAACTTGACAGGTTACAATGTGACAAGTTCAGAACATGAATTTACTTTTCCCGAATCTGGTCCGCTTAGTGTTGACCTATTTTATAGTGAAAAACAAGTTTGGGTCAACCTCGAATCCAAGATTAGTAACATTACAGTCAGTTGCCACTTTAAAGATGAAAAAATAGAGTTTTGTAGATTACATATTGATGGACTACCAATTTACGCACAAACACAACAGACGGAAATAAAACCAGAAGCAGAGTTACTGCTCCAAAACTACCAGAAGTATATCACGAAATATTATGGTTCAGATACTTCCTACATTAAACAACCACTGAACATGATAGAAATTGTAACAAAAATTGAACCATTAACCCAAACCACGGATAATGTCAAGTTTAAAATATCAATTAACAACGAAAATGAAACAACCATTGAGTGGATTTACGTTGAAGACGGCATTGACATCCCCAAAAAAAGTTTAGAATTGGATTTTAACAGTGGGGTTTTTTGCTATTTTCGGGATACGTGGAATCTTTATACTGTAGGTACATTAGAATCGGTTTCTGAGGAAGAAGCTGTAAGATTGATGTTTGAAGCTGCTAAGAATTGTTCGTTCACCTATATTATAGACGATAATACAACGGTTGAAATTGAACCTGACTGGTCAAACATAACTTATGATGTATGGCTCAGTGTTTTGCCCAGAGAATCAGAAAAATTGTATCCATATTGGCGGGCAATATTCTATCTTGAAGAACCAATATACTCAACGATAGGTGTGCAAGTTGGAATGTGGGGAGACACAAAAGAAATCACCGATTGCAACGGATTTGGTTACCTTAAAGGCACTCAGACGTCTCCTTAATTGGGCAGAAAAACGTCATTCACAACATAAGTTAATTCAATAACGATATAAAATAAAAAAGGTTAAGAAAAAGCATATACCCTTTTTTGTTTCTAATTTAAAATCCGTTTCAATCCAACACCAAAATTTCAGAAAAATGATATTAAAAATGTTGATTAAGAACTCATAAAATTTAAAGACTAATACCTTTTGAAGGTAAATTGTAATAATGCTCAATTTGAGATATATGTCTACAATGAGATATATATATTAAATAAGGAAGAAAAAACAGTAATACTTAGAAAATGAAACAAAGGTGAGAATATATGTGTTTGGTTAAACAAGCTCAAGAATCATTCGAGGATAATTTGGACTGGTTTACTGAACATTATGACGAACTTGAAAAAAATTATGGCAACAAAGTATTAGCGATAAAGAATAGAAAAGTAATCGCAGTTTCGGCCAGTTTAGAAAAATTGCTCGATGAGCTAAGAAATAGGCAAGAAGATATTAGCTCAATTTATATGGGTTCAATACCTCCAAAGGGAATGGCTTTTATTCTGTAGTCATTAACCTATCTTTTATGAAGTTTCCGATTCGCGTAGTAAAACGATTTGGTCAATGGATGCCATTTATTGTTTTTACAATAAACGCTAATCGTGTAAACCCTATGCCTGTTGAGGCATTAGTCGATACAGGTAGTCCATGGTTAGCTATAACGCCAAAAGACAGCCTGAGACTTAATATCTCAATAAAACATTTGAAAAAAGCCAAAAACTTTCCTACAATTACGTTGGCAAGCCACAAATTTCACAGGTATATCTTGAATGGAGGAACTGTCTGTTTAAAAGATGAAAAAGGAAAGTTATTCAGCTACAAATTGCCAATAAGTGTATTGTGGCCAACGAAAAAGAAGTGGCCTTCACAAATCAAGGACATTCCTAGTGTTGTTGGAAGCGATTTTTTAACTTTTGGAAAACTTCACTTTTATTTTGACCCTTATAATCAAATTGCGTTTTTAGAAAAAACTTGATTTGTAGATTCTATTTTCAGAATCTGACAATTTTTTCATGACAAATAACTTAACATTATCGTTCTAAAGAAGCCTTTAAAAGATTCTCGTTTGCATTAAAGAGCATGAAGGGCAGCCTATGAAACATGACGCGATATTGGTCTTGGATTTTGGCGGGCAGTACTGTAATCTTATAGCACGAAGAGTCAGAGAACTCAAAGTTTACTCCGAAATAGTTCCCTGTGACATGACTGCTGAGGAAATCAAGCAACTAAACACGACCATGACAGTTAAGGGCTTGATTTTGTCGGGTGGTCCTTGGAGTGTTTACGAAGAAGATGCCCCAAAGTTTGATCCAAAGATTCTGGAGTTAGGCATCCCCATTCTTGGGCTGTGTTATGGTCACCAAATGATTGCGTATTACTCCAAAGGCAAGGTAAAACCTGGAACAAAAAAGGAGTATGGAATAGCACACGTTATGGTCGACAAGGCTGTGGGCGTTCTTAAAGGATTGGACAGTAAAGAAAAAGTTTGGATGAGCCACGGCGACACCGTTTATGGACTTCCAGAAGAGTTTGAAATGTTAGCATACACCGAAAGCTGCCCAATTGCTGCGTTTCGTCACAAAACTAATTCGATTTATGGACTTCAATGGCACCCAGAAGTTGTTCACACAGAAAACGGCATGCAGATGCTCAGAAACTTTGTTTTTGAGGTTTGCAAATGTGAACCAAACTGGAAACCAGAATCGGTTGTTGACAAGGCAATTAAAGAAATAAAAGAAATCGTCGGCAACGGCACCGCAATAATTGGTTTAAGCGGTGGCATTGACTCAAGTGTTGCCACGTTTATGGCGGCTAAGGCTCTTGGTGAACGTTTGTTGGCGATTTATGTTGACCACGGTTTTATGCGTCTGGGCGAAACAGAATACGTTGAGAGCACATTCAAGAATCTGGGCGTTAACATCATTGCAATTCATGCTCAGGACCGTTTTATGAAAAGACTTGAAGGCGTTATCGACCCAGAAGAAAAACGCAAAATCATCGGCGAAGAATTCATCAGGGTATTTGAAGAAGCGGCAAGAAAAATTGCTGCTGATTACTTGATTCAGGGAACAATTTACCCCGACAGAATCGAGTCAGGTTTCAGAAAACACTCAGACACCATAAAAACTCACCACAACGTTGGCGGTCTGCCAGAAGACATAGAATTCAAAAAAATTATTGAACCTTTGCGCGACCTCTACAAGGATGAAGTTAGAGAAGTAGCAAAAATCATGGGCTTGCCCAACGAGTTGGTTACCCGTCAACCGTTTCCGGGTCCAGGTTTGGCTGTGAGGATTATTGGCGAGTTGACCAAAGAGAAAACTGATTTGCTTAGAAAAGCGGACAAAATTGTTACCGACGAAATCGAAAACGTTGGACTTGGGGACTGCCTGTGGCAATATTTTGCAGTATTAACGGAAACCAAAAGCACAGGAGTAAAAGGAGATTCAAGAGCATACGGTTTCACTATTGCGGTCAGAATCGTTGAAAGCAAAGAAGCAATGACTGCGGGTTTTGCAAGGATTCCGTATGATGTTCTTGAAAAGATTTCTACGCGCATTACTAACGAGTTACCACAAGTTACGCGGGTTGTTTATGACATAACACACAAGCCGCCAGCAACCATAGAATGGGAATAAACGCGGTACCTTAACGGGACTTTGGTAAAGTTATTAGGGAAAACATCGAAGAACTAGTTGGGGGCAGATTTGCGTGAATATTGAAACGGTTAAAGTGGAAATGCCCGAAAACTGCAACGTAGTTTTGGGTACGGCTCATTTTATCAAAACAGTTGAAGACCTCTACGAAGCCTTGGTCAACGCGGTTCCGGGCATCAAATTTGGTATCGGTTTTTGTGAAGCATCGGGTCCATGTTTGGTTAGAGTAGAAGGTAATGACGCAGAACTGAAACAGTTGGCAACAAATTACGCTTTGAAGTTGGGTTGCGGTCACTCGTTTATTATTTTCATGAAAAACGCGTTTCCGATTAATGTCTTGGACAAAATCAAAAGTGTGCCTGAGGTTTGCAGTATCCATGCTGCGACTGCTAATCCGCTGCAGGTTTTAGTTGCTCAAACGGAACAGGGCAGAGGAATTGTTGGTGTTGTTGACGGTTTTGCTTCTAAAGGAGTTGAAACCGAAGAAGATGTTGTGGCAAGAAAAGAGTTTCTTAGAAAGATTGGGTATAAAATGTAAAATCTACATTTTCTATACATTGTAACACAACGTAGTACTAAATCCAATAAATTATTGAAAAATAACATTTCTGTTCAACAAGTTATTTATGTAAAAATGATTAAACCCGCTCAGGGGAACGTTTTGACAAACTATGGGGAGAGTTTAGAGAATCTAAAACTCAAACCAAATTTTGGGCACATGATAATTGGAACAGGCATTGCAGCAGCCATACTTTTCACACACTTTAGGCTGTTACACATATTTGATTTATCGGCATTGGTAGCCATCAGTTTCTTTAATCTTCTGTTTGTCTGTTTGTTATTCCCACTTGAAGGACCCATCTTACGCAAAATTGGATTACTCTTCGCTGGAAACATCGTAGGAGTAGCATGGTATCTTATCCAGTACGCATTTCAAGAGGCTTCGTTCTTTTTTGTCACCACGGACGCATTCAAATTCATAACAATATTTGCCAAGCCACTCATCGATTTCGTGTGGATAGTAACACTATGGTCAATTAGCCTTTCAGTTCTAGCCTCCACAAAACGAAAAAATGAAGAGCTGTAGAAAAAAATGATTGAACTACTAAGGCTTTTCTTTCTGTTGTTGGTTGCAGTAATCGCCGCCTATATTGTAAGACACTACGTTTTCACGCTTACTGTCTTGTACGGCAAAAAAAAGGAACATTATGAGCCAAATTACGAAACACAGTATCAACCAAAAGTATCAGTTTTGATTCCCGCACACAACGAAGAACTCGTGATTGAACGAATTCTCCAACGAATGACAGAGTTAACGTATCCAAAACAAAAAATGGAGATAATCTTGATAGATGACGCGTCTACCGACAGAACAGGAGAAAAAGCAGAAAAATTTGCTAAACCCCGCAAGTTCATAAAGGTGCTTCACAGAAGCGCAGAATGCGGCGGAAAAGGAAAACCAGAAGTTTTGAACTACGCCTTGGAATACGCTACTGGAGAGATAATCTACTGTTTTGATGCCGATTACTACCCACAAAGAGACATCATCGAGAAACTCACCGAATACTTTCAAGACCCAAAAGTTGGAGCAGTACAAGGAAGGGTTACTGTCCTTAACGAACCAAACACGCTGGTTACACGTCTTGTAGCACTGGAACGAACCGGAGGATACCGAGTTGACCAGTCTGCTCGAGACGAATTAGAGTTGATTTCACAGTTCGGAGGAACAGTTGGCGGATTCAGAAAAAGTTTACTTGACACTTTCGGAGGCTGGGACCCCGACATGTTAACAGAAGACACAGACCTGACGTTCAAGGTGTATCTTGCGGGTTATAAAGTCAAATACGTTAACCACGCGGACTGCTATGAAGAAGCAGTTGAAGACTGGTGGTCTTACTGGCGCCAAAGAAGCAGATGGGCAAAAGGTCACATGCAATGCGCGTTTAAGCATTTGTTGCCGATACTAAGAAGCAATAAACTAAGGTTAAGACAAAAAGTGGACGGCTGTTTGTTACTTAACATCTATTTTGTTCCCATTTTTGCGGGTTTAGCTTGGCTGATAGGGGCATTGCTGTTTTTGTTTCAGCCGGTAGGTTGGACAGAAATTCTTTGGGCATCGATGCCAGTTGCGTTTTATAGTTCTGTTGGAAATTTTGCACCATTTTTCGAAGTTGGAATAGGGGCATATCTGGATGGAAGAAACAGAACATACTGGCTAATACCGTTAATGTGCATAACGTTTGTAATCAATATGCTGATTTGTTCTAAGGCATTTGTTGAACTGTGTTTTTCTAAAATCACAGGCAAGAAACGTCACAGTTGGTCAAAAACAGTCCACAATGGTAATGGAAACAAATTCATCTTATGAAAACCAAAAAAACAGACTGAAATTTTGGAACATTTTAGCAGCGTAGAATTTAGAAAGTTATTGATAACATATTTGCTATGTTAATTCGTCAATTGCTCAATGTTGTGTGAAGTTCTGTTTTTTGAACAACCAAACAAATATGGGAAATTGGTAATATTTATATGGGAAGAACAACATGAAAACAGTAGGAAATTTGTCAACACAAAAAAATGAGAGGTGATTATGTATGACACAAGTTTCTTTACGAGTAGCCGAAGCCCAATCACGTGACGTAGGCAGAGGCATAGCCAGAATTGACCCAAAAGCCAGTTCTGAAATAGGTCTTTCCGCAGGAGACGTTGTTGAAATCCACGGAAAGAAAAAGACAGTTGCAATATATTGGCCAGGATACCAAGAAGACACCGGTAAAGGCATCATCCGCATAGACGGTTACACCAGAAACAACGCTGGTGCAGGTATAGACGAAAAAGTTGACGTTAAAAAAGTTGAAGCAAAAGAGGCAAAAAAGGTTACAATTGCACCCACAGAGCAGTTGAGGATAACCGGAGGAGAAGAATACCTCAAACAGATTCTAGAAAACAGAGTCATATCCCGAGGCGACATCATACCCCTAGGAATCATGGGACGCAGAATCAACCTGATGGTAACAGGCATTCAACCACCAGCAGCCGCAGTAATGGTGGTGCCATCAACAGACATAACATTGAGCGACAAACCCGCCAAAGAACTAGCAATGGAAGTTCCCCGCGTAACATACGAAGACATCGGCGGATTAACTGACGAAATCAGAAAAGTACGCGAAATGATCGAACTCCCACTACGATACCCAGAACTCTTCGAACGACTAGGTGTAGAAGCACCAAAAGGAGTACTACTGCACGGTCCGCCCGGAACAGGAAAAACCTTGCTAGCCAAAGCAGTAGCCAGCGAAACAAACGCTAACTTTGCAAGCATAAGTGGACCAGAAATAATGAGCAAATTCTACGGAGAAAGTGAAGGCAGACTCAGAGAAATCTTTGAACAAGCCCAACAAAACGCGCCCAGCATAATATTCATTGACGAGTTAGATTCGATTGCACCAAAAAGAGAAGAAGTAACCGGAGAAGTAGAAAAACGCGTAGTTTCACAGATGCTAGCACTCATGGACGGTTTGCAGTCCCGCGGTAAAGTCGTAGTTATCGGAGCAACCAACAGACCAAACGCATTAGACCCCGCACTACGAAGACCCGGACGTTTCGACAGAGAAATCGAAATCGGAGTACCAAACAAAGACGGACGACTACAGGTTTTACAGATTCACACACGAGGCATGCCCCTAGCAGAAGACGTAGACATAAAGCGCCTAGCAAGTGTTACTCACGGTTTTGTTGGCGCAGACCTAGAAGCCTTAACTAAAGAAGCTGCTCTGCATGCGCTTCGAAGAATACTGCCAGACATAGACTTCTCGGCAGACAGCATACCAGCAGAAATCTTAAACAAAATCATCGTTGACATGAACGACTTTGAAGAATCACTAAAAGAAATCGAACCATCCGCAATGCGAGAAGTCCTAGTTGAAGTACCAAACGTCAAATGGACAGACATCGGCGGCTTAGCAGAAGTCAAAGAAGAACTCCAAGAAGCAATCGAGTGGCCCCTAAAATATCCTGAAATCTTTGCGTACATGAACACATCGCCACCAAAAGGAGTACTGTTGTATGGTCCGCCAGGAACAGGAAAAACCTTGCTAGCCAAAGCAGTAG
The DNA here is from genome assembly GCA_026014605.1 of Candidatus Bathyarchaeota archaeon. Lineage (GTDB taxonomy): Archaea > Thermoproteota > Bathyarchaeia > Bathyarchaeales > Bathyarchaeaceae > Bathyarchaeum. Next base: position 9,720 of record JAOZIC010000065.1, on the reverse strand, counting down.
CAAACGAAAGCGAATCAAACTTCATCAGCATCAAAGGGCCAGAAGTTCTAAGCAAATGGGTTGGAGAATCCGAAAAAGCGGTACGCGAAGTCTTCAGAAAAGCACGACAATCAGCACCCACAATCATATTCTTTGACGAACTAGATTCAATAACTCCCGTCAGAGGCACAGGTTTAGGTAGTTCGCAGGTAACAGAGCGTGTAATCAGCCAAATCTTAACCGAACTCGACGGCCTAGAAGAACTCAAAGACGTAGTAGTAATTGGAGCAACAAACAGACTTGATATCGTTGACCCAGCACTGTTACGACCCGGAAGATTTGACAGGCTGCTGAGTGTGCCAGTTCCAGACCTAGAAGCTCGAAAGCAAATCCTAAAGATTCACCTAGAAAAGAAGCCACTAGCCAAAGACGTGAAAATCGATGTGTTAGCAGAAAAAACTGATGGGTATTCTGGAGCAGACCTAGCTGCGTTAGCGAATACAACTTCGATGCTGGTCATTAAAGAGCACATAACCAAAAGTAAGACACTAGAGAAAGCTAAAGCCGGACTCAAAGACCTGAAAATTTCAATGAAGGACTTTGAAAAGACACTAGAGAAGATGAAGCCATCATCATCGCAAAAAAACGCTACCAGTAAACTGAGCATATAGACAATAGGGGATTCATATTCCCCTGCAACTTTCTTTTTTTTGATTACTTTTTTTGAAACCCTAAAAACAAACATAGTAACATGGCAAAACGCCGCCTGCGGTTTACACATAGGTTATTTAGATAAAACACGTAACACAGGTTAACGGTTTGGTGCAGGCTTTGAGGGTTATTGCTGATCTTCATATTCACAGCAGGTTTAGTCGGGCTACAAGCCAGAACATGGACATACCTGAGATTACACGTTACGCAAAAATTAAAGGCCTAAAACTTGTTGGCACAGGCGACTTTACCCACCCGAAATGGTTTGGTGAACTATCTGACGACTTAACCGAAGTTGAAGACAGCGGTCTGTATGGTTCTAGGAATCATCCGGATTCTCCTGTTCGTTACATGTTAACTGCGGAAGTTTGCACAACCTATTACGTTAACGAAAAAAACAAACGAATACACCACGTGATTTTCACGCCCAACCTAGACACTGCGGCTCAAATCAGTGACCGACTCAAAAAGTATGGCGACTTAACAGTAGACGGCAGACCATTTCTGGAAATGACCTCCGCGCAGCTTGTGGAAGAAGTCATGGAAGTTTCAGATATGAATGAGGTGGTTCCTGCTCATGTTTGGACGCCGTGGTTTAGCCTGTTTGGGGCATTTAGTGGCTTTGACACAATAGAAGACTGCTACGAGGACATGACAAAACACATTCACGCCCTTGAAACTGGGCTTTCTTCTGACCCGCCTATGAACTGGAGGCTGAGCAGTTTAGATAGGTTTACGTTGATTTCTAACAGCGATTGTCACAGTCATTGGCCTTGGAGAATTGGAAGAGAAGCAAACGTTTTCGAACTTGACAAGTTAACCTATGGTGAAGTAGTTGATGCCATCCGTAAAAAGGACCCTAAACGGTTCAAGTTTACCATAGAAACTAATCCTGCTTATGGCAAGTATCACTGGTCTGGTCACAGAAACTGTAACATTTCCCTGCCGCCTGCAGAGGCAATAAAATATGGCAACCGTTGCCCGAAATGTGGAAGAAAACTCACACGTGGAGTAGACCAACGAATTGAAGAATTAGCTGACCGACCGGCAGATTATGTTCCAGCGAATGTGATTGGTTACAAGCGTTTGTTGCCGTTGCATGAGATTATTAAGGCAGTTATTGGGGTTAGCAGTGTTGCAACTAAAAAGGTCTGGAGCATCTACGACCCGTTGATAAAACGGTTTGGTGACGAATACACGGTGCTTATGGATGCACCTAGAGATGAAATGGTAAAGGTTGTTGATGCTAAAGTTGCTGATGCTGTTATTCGGGTTAGGGAAGAAAAAGCCAAAGTAATACCCGGATACGACGGCGTGTATGGTGAACTTGCTCTGTTTGAAGAAGAACAAGAAGCCATGGAGCCACAGAAGCCGAAACAAAAGAGCATGGCTGATTTTATTTAGCCTAAAAATACCCATCGTGCAAACAGGTACATGGAGATTAAGTCAGCAAACGCCAAAATGGTAACAGTTAGAATTAGCCAACGGTCTTTTTTTGTAGCGAACAGTAGCCACACGGGAAATATGAAACTGAAGTATCTTGGGTAGCTGACTACGTTTCCGTTGCAGATGGTAACTAAAAACGTGAGAAATGAGTAAAGCGCCAGTTTCCAGTCTAGTTCTCGAACTTTGAGGGTTAACAAACAAAAAGCGCCAAATAAACAGATAACCAAGCCGATGTACGCTTCGCTAAAAGGTAGGCTAAGAGAAATATTTGGTTCTGTTTGGAAAAGTGTGGGTAAAACGTATTGTCCGATGAAGGTGTTGTTGAGCCAGTATGTTTGGGCGTCTAATACTGCAAAAAAGTTTCCAGTTCGCAAATATGCGTAGTAAAACCAAGAAAGTTGTGCCAAAACAGGAAGAAGATACAGTAAAGCGTCACGAAACCGCTTCTTTAACAGGTTGTCTAAAAGCAGGGGCACAACCAGTAAGATGCCGAAAATTTTTGTCATCGTTACTGCGGTTAAGAATATTGACGCGTATAGGTATCGTTTTTTTAAGTGCAGATATATCGCGGATAAGGTTAAGGTGAGAAACAGTCCTTCGGCGTAGCCAACTGATGTGAAAAGAAAAACGATTGGAAACATGGCAGCTATCAGTGTTGCAGAAAAGGCGTGGTCTGTGTCCAAGTATTGCTCTGCGACGGCTTGGAACAAGGGTATCCAGATGATTCCGAAAATGGAGCTGAGTATTACTTGAGATGTTACGAAATCTCCGATTAGCAATCCTAAAGCGCGGATTAAAGCCGGAAATAGCGGCGAGAAAGCAAATACTTGGTCAACAGGCAACAGATATTCTGTTTGTATGTCGTTGTACCAGTTTTCTGAGATTAGGTTGTACCATCCTCCGTCCCAGATTGTGTAGGTGTTTGACCATGAACTGAATGGAAAAAGGTCGGGGCGCCAGTTTATTGATAGTTGAATCCAAGTAAAAATTGCAAGTCTAAGAATAGCAACAACAAGGATAGGGATAATGAACCGTTTATTGGAAACAATAAACTGTAGTTTTTTGTCGAAAAACTGATGCGAAAAAGCATTCAACTCTTTAAGAGCCAATCATTACCCCAATTAAACGCATTGATTAATAAATATAAAATTGTGCCAATTCCACCAATGAGTAATCAGAGAAAAAACATACAGTATTCTGAAATGCGTTCAAGTGGATGTGAATGTAACCACTAACAGTTTTTAAGACTCGAAACCGTTCTTAATCGGCATAAAAGGTGTGACACGTTTTGCAGGACAAGTTAACAAGAATTGTGAACTATGGTCAAAGTTTAGGTGCCCAATACGTTGAGGTACGAGCTCAAAATCTGTTCAAGACGCTTTTGACTACTAAAGACGGTGTTGTTGAAGGAGCAAAACAAGGAGAAGAAAACGGTGCTGCAATCAGAGTTCTGGTCAACGGGGCATGGGGTTTTGTTTCGTTAGGCAACCTTGAAACCAAACAACTAAACGACGCAGTTGCCGACGCAGTTAAGTTAGCAAAAGCAACCAGTTTCAAACTGAAAAATCCTGTAAAGCTTGCCGACGTAAAAACAGTTCAAGATAAAATAGTTGCTAACCCTAAAAAAGACCCAAAAGATGTGCCCATGGAACAAAAAATCGGCAACATCTTAGCAATGGACAAAACAGCCTTGGGTTTTGATGACAGAATAAAAAGCTGCACAATCAGCTACTTGGATGTTACGGGAACCAACTTTTTTGTAAACAGCGACGGAACAAGCATCGAACAGGATAAACTCTATGTTTGGTCGTGGATTTTGGCTTCAGCAAAACAGGGTAACGTGTTTGCTTCTGCAAGAGAAGAAGTTGGGTCAACACGTGGTTACGAGGTTTTTGATTTGGAAACTCCTGAAAAGGTGGGAACCATGGTTGCTCAAAGGGTAATAGAACAACTCAAAGCTAAAACTCCGAAGGGTGGAGGTTTTCCTGCGGTTATTGGTCCAAACGTTGTTGGAGTTTTTATTCACGAAGCAATGGGGCATCTGGCAGAGGCTGATTTGACGTTGTCGGGTTCGGTTCTTCTTGACAAAATCGGTAAACAGATTGCTTCTGAAGCAGTTACAGTTTATGACGACGGAACAGTAGATGGCGCGTTTGGGTCATTCAAATACGATGATGAAGGTGTGCGAACACAAAAAACAGCGTTAATCGAAAAAGGAAAACTTACAGGGTTAATGCAGAGCAGGGAAACCGCAGCCAAACTGAACATGGAACCTACGGGAAATGCTCGGGCAGAAGATTTTCGTTTTGAACCAATCATCAGAATGAGAAACACGTACCTTGCCGCTGGCGACAAAACATTTGAAGAACTAATTGAAGGCATAGACTTTGGTTACTACCTCAAAAGTTTTCGTGGCGGACAAGCAAACCTAGACGGAACATTCCAAGTAGGCATCCAAGAAGCCTACGAGATAATCAAAGGTGAACTAGGCGACCCTGTTAGAAGCGCGTCAATCAGCGGAAATACTCTTGAAACGTTGCATCAGGTGGATGCTGTTGGTAAAGATTTTGAGTTATGGCCCGGAAGGTGCGGCAAAGGTCAAACTGCGTTCATCTGTGATGGCGGACCGCACATAAAGGTCGGAAAAGTGACTGTTGGAGGAGTTGCCTAAAATGTCCGAACTGATAAATTTTGGGAAAAAAGCAGTAAACACAGCCATTCGTGGCGGCGCGGATGAAGCTGAGGCGTTTTTGAGCAAAGGTTCCAGTATTTCAATTGACATAGAACGTGGACAAATTGTTAGAAGTGCGAAAAGTGCTGACCAGGGTTTGGGTGTTAGAGCAGTTTTCCGTAAAGCTGTTGGTTTTTCGTACTGCAACACATTAACAGACAAAGAAATCGAACAAACAGCACTACGAGCATTAAAAGCAGCCAAAGCCAGCCAACCAGACAAAGATTGGGTTAGCTTAGCTGACACAAAAAAGTTTGGTGAAACAAAAGGCACCTACGACAAAAGGCTTGTTGATGTGTCGTCTGACGATTTGGTGGAGATGGCGTCTGACCTGTTGGGTGCTGTTGTTGGTTATGATAAACGTGTTTTGGCGGTTGACGGCGGTGTTGGAGCATCTGTTTTTGATTCAGCAGTTGTTAACTCGCATGGTATAGAAGCCTACGATATGGGCACTGCGTTTGGTTGCAGCATGGAAACTATTGCTCGGGACGGCGCGGATGTGACGCCTGCGTGTTTTGATTTGCAAGCGGAACGTGTTTTTGATGTTGATGTAGATGCTGTTGGAACAGAAGCTGCTCGTCAGGCTGTTTGTGCCTTGGGCGCCAAAAAGATTGATTCTGGTGTGTTTTCGGTTGTTTTTACTCAGCAGGCGTTTCGTTCTTTGTTGTATTACACGGTGATTAACGCGGTTAAGGCAGATTTTGTTCAAAGGGAACGCTCAGCGTTTAAGGATAAACTTGGAGAAAAGGTTGCGTCTGAACTTGTTTCGGTTTATGATGACGGTTTGCTGGAGGGCGGTTTGATGACAAGAAAGTTTGATGGCGAGGGTGTTCCAAGCCAGAAAACGTGTGTTATCCAGAAAGGTGTTTTACAGAACTTTTTGTATGACAACTACACCGCAAACAAGGCAAACACACAAAGCACAGGCAACGCGGTTAGGTCGGGTGGTGCAGCTTATTCGTCTACACCTGTTCTTGAGGCTAGCAACTTTGTGTTTAGTAAAGGAAACAAAACAGAAGACGAACTGGTCGGCGAAATCACGGATGGTTTGGTTGTTTATGGTGTTCAGGGTGCACACAGCAGTAACCCTGAAAGCGGAGAGTTCTCTGTAGTGGCTACGCCTGCTTGGAAAATCGAAAACGGAGTTGTTGCGTATGCGGTGCGGGATGTTATGTTGACGGGTAGTTTCTTTGATGTTTTGTGTAATGTTTCAGGTTTGGGCAGTAATGTTCGCAAAATTGGGCAACTGGTTGCGCCTTGGATAAAAGTAGAAAACGTCAGAGCAGTGGGAAGTAGATAAAACTTTTATGCAAAGTGAGACTCACGTCTTATCTATTGCCTTGACTTAAAAAATGGCAAAGATTTAGCAGGAGAAAAAAGAAAAAGTGACTACTCCCCAAGAAACAAAATCTAAAAGCAGTTTTGGAAACATGCAGGTTGCAAGAAGAGTTGTTCAAGTTATTTCGTTTGTTTTGTTTATTGGAGGAGCATTTGGTTTAGCAACCTTACCAGTTGTTCTCCCAGTAATGTTCACACTAGGGCTTGAACAACAAGCCATGGGCGACGCATTCGCCATGATACAAGTAATGCTAGGAGAAGCAATCTTCCCGTGGATTCCACTGGCAGCATTCCTTTTGGTTGCAGCGTTTTTGGGCAGGTCGCTTTGTGGTTGGGTTTGCCCCTTTGGTTTAGTCCAAGACATAGTCAGGTTTATTTCAAGAAAAAAAAGCGACGTTTCTCCAAGAACTCACGAGTGGCTGGTATACACCAAATACTCGATTATGGCAGGAATTCTGATTGTTAGCGTGTCGTTGGCGGCTATGCTTGCTGGCGGGAATGGTGAAGGGTTCAAGTCTGCGCTTGGAGTTTTTGCTTCTGGACCACTGAACGTGTTAGGTCCTGCTGATACTTTGTTTGCGCTTATTCCAAACGGAGTTGGAATGTTAATCAATAACACGGATGTGTTTATGGCAGAGGCGTTCACAGTTATGCCGCTTTTGTGGATTCGCCTTGTAATTTTGGGTTTAGTTATCGCTTTTGCAGCATACGTGCCCCGAAGCTGGTGTAAATATTTCTGTCCACACGGAGCAATCTTGGCGTTCTTGAACAGGTTCAGTTTCTTGGGGCTGCAAAGAGACCCCTTGAAATGTACAAAAGCAGGATGCAACGATTGTGTAGCGGCGTGTCCAATGAACGTGCCGATACTTGAGTTGCCTTGGGAAAAGTTCACTCATCCTGAATGCATTTATTGTCTTAAATGCCGTGACGCTTGTCCAACAAAAGCTATCAAACCGAAAATTCCGTAGTTTGAGAAAGCATAGTCATGAACATAATCAGCAAAATAAGGCAAGAACTACAAGACAGCGTTGACTCTAAAACAAAGCAGAGTACACGCAGGTTTTTCAAGGAAGACATAAAGTTTTATGGCGTAAAAGTACCTACAGTCGCAAAGATTGCCGCGAAATATTTTTCACAAATCAAAAACTTGGACAAAAACACGTTCTTTGAATTGTGCGAAGAACTGCTAAAGTCTGGTTACATCGAGGAAGCTTTTGTTGCATACAAGTGGGCAGAATCCAATATAGACAAATTTGGACCTGAGGATTTTGGTGTTTTGGAGCGCTGGCTTGACAGTTACGTGAGCAACTGGGCAGAATGCGATACACTGTGCAACCACGCTTTGGGGTCGTTTGTGGAAAAATTTCCGCAATTCCTTGAAAACATCAAAGATTGGACGCAGTCCCAAAACAGGTGGGTGAAAAGGGGAGCCGCAACAACACTGGTTTTGCCTGCGCGAAAGGGGCTGTTTTTGGATGTGGTTTTTGAAATCGCAGACAAATTACTTCTGGACACGGATGATTTAGTTCAGAAAGGATACGGTTGGATGCTCAAAGAAGCAAGCAAATCACACCAAACTGAAGTTTTCAACTATATTATGAAAAATAGGGCAGTGATGCCAAGAACGGCGCTAAGGTATGCTATCGAAAAGATGCCTCAGGACTTGAGAAAAAAGGCAATAGAAAAATAGATTGTGGACTCGTCAGACGTTTTGTTTATCGGTTTTTGATGTTAACAAATTTTGTTCCGTATGCACCGATATACCTTGAAGTAGGACGCAACAGAACCGAATCCGAATACTGTTCTAACGAGTGAGCCGTCCAACCAGCTA
>JAOZIC010000065.1:0-1584 GCA_026014605.1 Candidatus Bathyarchaeota archaeon | reverse complement strand
CGCAACAGAACCGAATCCGAATACTGTTCTAACGAGTGAGCCGTCCAACCAGCTATTCTGCTTGAAGCAAAAAACAGTGTAATGAACTCTTTAGGAACGCCCAACGCGTTTAACACTATAGCGGCGTAAAAGTCCACGTTTGGGTAGATGTTTTTTTCTTTGTGAACAACTGCTTGAATTTTTCTGCATTTGCGGTACATGTTCATTTGGTCACTTGTTTGACAAATGGCTTTGCTAATTTTTCGTAGGTGCCGTGAACGGGGGTCGTCTGCGACGTATACTCGGTGCCCAAATCCCATTATTTTTTCTCCGTCAACTAGCATTCCTTGTATGTAGGCTTCCACTTCTTCGATGTTGTCAACATCAAGTAACATGTTCATGACTCGTTCGCCTGCTCCGCCATGCAGTTTGCCTTTGAGTGTTCCAACTGCGGATGTTATTGCAGAGTAAATGTCTGAGAGTGTGCTGGCGGTAACGCGTGCAGCAAAAGTTGATGCGTTTAGTCCATGGTCGGCATGTAGGATCATGTATCGGTCTATTGCTTTTTTTTCTAGTTCGTTGGCGGGTGTTCCTCGAAAAATGTATAGAAAGTTTTCTGCAAAACCATATTCTTTCTTTGGCGTGATTAATTCTTGGTTAGTTCTTATACGGTAAATCGCCGCAACCAGAGTTGGGACTTTAGCAATTAGACTGAGTGCTCGTTGGATGTTTGCTTGCTCGGATGTGTCGTCTAGGTTGGCGTCGTATTCTCCTAGGTGTGATATTTCGGTTCGCAGTATTTCCATTGGGTGACTGCTTTCTGGTGCATTTTTGATGCTGTGAACTATCTGTTCAGGTATGTTCATTTCATTAAATAGTGTATTTTTTAGGGTTTCTAGTTCTTTTAAGTTTGGAAGTTTTTTGTATAATAGCAGATGAATCAGTTCTTCGTAGCATATTCTGCCTAAAAGCCGATCTATATCATATCCTACATAGTAAAGTGCACCAAGAGGGTCAACAAAACTAATGTGAGTTTCACAAGCGGCAACATCTTTTAAACCACGAACATATTCTTTTTCTTGGGACATTTTCAAATTCAACTCAATTTTTTAGATTAAAGGCTCCCGCATACACCGAAAATGCATTCGTTAAAACACCTCTAGTCATCAGTTATGGGAAACATAGTTAGTATACACGAAATAGTTAATAAAAGCTTCTAATTTTTCGCATCCAAGCACCAAAAAAGCAATAGATTGACGGTCGTGGATACAAAAGCATCAACAAACTCCATTAAATCGGCCAATTGTTTGGTTTTAATTACACAGTCTTTAAAGCAACATGTGACATGGTTATTACAGAGGTGTAACTCCGATTGGTAAAATGGGAATATAACGTAATAGCAATGAAAACAAAAATTTCAGTCAGCCGACACGACAGAGAGAAAAAACCAACTATACAAAACGTGCAAACAGAATTGAACGCCCTAGGAGAAGAAGGCTGGGAGTTAGTGGGGGTTCAAAACACTCGCCTAGAAACGGGTAACCTGTTTACTGTTGCGTACCTCAAACGGGAAAAATCAGACAAATAACTAAAATCTGTTAAGAA
>JAOZIC010000116.1 GCA_026014605.1 Candidatus Bathyarchaeota archaeon | reverse complement strand
TTCCTTCCGCTGATACAATACGGCGTTTATGTTGAATAGTTTTCTGGAAAACTAGGCATTAACAAAAAAGAAAAAGGGAAGACGTTAAACGTCTTTGAACCTTGTTCGCGGTTCTTCTCTTGCCATGCCGTCTTCAGGTGGACTGCCTGGACCATCACTGTATTCATTGCTGATATCGTTGTAATTTTCATCAGCCAAAACGCTGGTAGTCATGACTCCAAAGAACATGGTCGCAAAAACCAGAACCAATATTGCTATGCCCACAATTTTTTTCATTTTTATCCCCTTTTGATATTCCGATTTATGATATATGTCGAAATTTGGTATAAGGGACACTGCGAAACAACCATTTCAAAAAATGAAACAGTTAAAATGTTACCGTTTTTGGTTGTAACCCCAGTTTTGGTTTGTTTGGGTTCCAGAGCCGTTTTTCTGTTTCCGTTGTCTTTAAGTACATATGGTTCGTAAGGAAAATGGTTGTGTTACCGAAAACCTTTGGAGGTGTGTTGCGTTCACTAAAATTTTGGTTACTTCAGCATGGCCCTACATCAACTATGTTCCACATCTGGGCAACATTGTCAGCTCTATTTTGTCGGCAGATGTAGTCGCCAGATATTACCGCCTGAAAGGGCATGAAGTTGTTTACGTTACAGGGTCCGACGAGCATGGGACTCCCATAGAAATAGAAGCCGTACGGCAGGGAATTCCTCCAAAACAGTTGACAGACAAAAATCATGCCCAAATCTCAGAGCTTTTTGCGCGTTGGGGCATCGCGTTTAGCAACTACACTCGCACGGAGAACCCTGTTCACAAGGAGTTTGTTCATAACTTTTTGATGAAAATCTACGACAACGGCTACATTTTTACCAAAGAAACCGACCAGCTTTACTGTCCAAAATGTGACAGGTTCTTGCCTGACCGTTTTGTGGAAGGAACTTGTCCAATCTGTAAGGATGAGGGTGCTCGTGGTGACCAGTGTGACGCGTGTGGTGGCCTTCTTGAGCCTACTAACCTTTTGGAGCCTCGTTGTGCTATTTGTGGTTCATCTCCAACGGTGGAAACAAGAAAACACTGGTATTTTGATTTACCCAAACTAAGTGACAAACTTCGAGAGTATATAGAAAACAACGAAAATTTGCCTGATAACGCCCGCAACTTCACCCTGAACCTTCTAAAGGAGGGTCTAAAACCTCGACCAGTTACGCGTGACAACAAGTGGGGTATTAGTTCGCCTTTTCCAGGTTCTGAAGACAAAACAATCTACGTGTGGGTTGAAGCTGTTCTGGGATATGTTTCGGCTACGATTCAGTACTTCAAACAGTTAGGACAGGAAGAGCGCTGGAAAGAGTACTGGTTTGACAAACAAGCCAAAACGTTGTATTTTATCGGCAAAGACAACATACCCTTCCACACGGTAATTCTGCCAGCGTTGCTTTTGGCTACTCACGAAGACTACAATCTTCCTTGGACTGTTCATTCCACAGAATTTTTGATGTTTGATGGGCAAGCGTTTAGCAAAAGCCGAAGAATCGGAGTGTGGATAGACGAAGCCTTGGAGCTGTTTCCTGCTGATTGCTGGCGGTACTCTTTGCTGTCTATTCGACCCGAAGTAAAGGACACAAACTTTTCTTGGACAACCCTTATCGAAAAAGTCAACTCAGACCTCAACGACACGCTGGGCAACTTTATTCACCGCACGTTAACGTTCATAAAAAAACAGTTCGACGGCACAGTTCCGCAACCAAACAACTTGGACGAAAAAGACCAACAAACCCTAGCTGAAGCAACAGAAATCGTAAACAAAACCGCGGAATGCCTTGAACAATTCAAACTCCAAGAAGCCTTACGCACAGCAATAAGCCTGAGTCATTTGGGTAACCGTTACTTCAACGAGAAAGAGCCATGGAAAACAATCAAAACCGACTGCCAAACTGCAGCAAACACGTTGTATGTAACTGTCCAAATTGTGAAAAAGTTAGCAATCATCTTAGAGCCATTTATTCCGTTTACTACCGAAAAACTTTGGGAACTTCTTAATCTGGAGGGCTCTGTTCATGACCAACGCTGGAGTGAAACAGAACAAGAGTTGCCACCAAACCATAAAATCAACAAGCCTAAACCGTTGTTTAGCAAAATAGAAGAAAACGAAGAAGAACTTCAAGCCAAAGTGGAACAAATAAGAGAGAAACTGAAAAAAGCTAAAGCCTAAACTGGATGATGAAGGGACGTTTTTGGGACTGAAA
>JAOZIC010000064.1 GCA_026014605.1 Candidatus Bathyarchaeota archaeon | reverse complement strand
TAATGTCTGAACCAAAAACGGAAAACAAAACTGAATATTTCTCAGTATTCATGATGGCTGGCCTATTCGTAGTCATCCACCTGTTTTCCATGCTGATGACACAACCCTTCGAAGCAACAGGACTAGAGGTGTTCGAAAACCCTGACGACCCAACAAACATAATTGTCTTTTTTGTAACCATGCTCGCAGTAACCGTAACAATACTGTTGATAGCCAAATTCTGGAAAAAAGGGTTCATACAAGTCATCATACTGGGCTCGATAGCATACACATCATTTTTCGTGTTCTACATCATATTCGCATACGCAGCCATCGCAGACACCTTAGCACTCATCCTAGCCATAGCCGCCGCAGGATTACTGGTTTTGGCGTTACTAAAACACCCAGAATGGTACGTCATAAACTTCTGCGGAATAATCGTAGGCGTAGGCGCAATCAGCATCTTCAGCATCTCCCTGAGCATACTATTAATCATAATTTTGCTCATTGGACTGGCGGTCTACGACGCAATTTCAGTATACAAAACAAAACACATGATAGACCTAGCCGACGCAGTAATGGACCTAAAACTGCCCGTAATGCTTGTAGTTCCCAAAACACGGGAGTATTCTATACTAAAAGAAACACAAGGACTCAAAGAAAAAATCGAAGAAAAACAAGAACGCGAAGCCTTCTTCATGGGACTAGGCGACATCGTAATGCCCGGAATTCTTGTTGCAGCATCGTTTTACCAGAACATCGCAGGAAACGGTTTACTGGTTGCCCTTTCCGTAATGATTGGCACACTAGTTGGGTTCGTGGCGTTGATGTCTGTTGTACTCAAAGGCAAACCGCAAGCTGGACTGCCGTTTCTTTGTAGCGGCGCGATTTTGGGATATTTAGTTTCCAGTTTCTTGCTGTCAGGCACTCTCATACTGTAACAGGGCTGTTTTTGGTTTTATTTTCACAAAAACCCAAAGGTATTTCTACGTTGCCACCGTAAACTCTAAGTGTTCTAGGGAAAAAGTATTTAAAACGCGGAACTAGGATAAGGCAACATCAACTGGAGTATATTGGCGATGGTAAGAAAAGCGAGAATCAAGCTCACAAGCACAGACTACAAAAAGCTTGAAAATGTATGCGGAGAACTAAAGCTCATCGCTGATAAGACGGGCGTTAAACTTACAGGACCCCATCCACTTCCAACAAAGCGACTCAAAGTTCCAGTACGCAAAACTCCTTGCGGACAAGGAACCGCAACATGGGACAGATGGGAGCTACGAATTCACAAGCGACTGATCATAGTTGACGCAGAAGAACGGGTAATGCGACGAATCATGCGAGTTCGTGTTCCCGAAGAAGTTTTCGTCAGTATAGAACTGATGTAACTTATTCTTTTTTGAAAGAAACCGTTTTTTCTAAAACGAGCTTAACGCAGGCGCATACGTTAGAGCCGCTAACGCAATAGCTACAGCAAACGTTATTGCCCAGACTATTTTGTCCCATTTGAAAACTTTTAGACCATCCATTATTCCAAACGGTATCAGGTTAAACAGAGCCAAAAACGCGTTAATGAACGCCACAAACCAGAACATGTCTTGGGTAAACGACGCAATCGCGATACATGCTGCTGATAGTATGATGTTGGTTATTGGTCCTGATATTGCGATTTTTCCTACGGTTTTTCCTGTTCCAGAGCCCACAATCATTACCGCTCCGGGGGAGATGATTTTGAACGGCGGAGGCAAAAACACCGAAACCAGTGTTAATAGTGCGCCTTGCATGGTTAACCTGAATTCTGCCCAGAGTCTGTAGCGTTGGGCTGAGAACTTGTGTGCCATTTCATGTAACAAAAACGACAACGCAAACGCAATTGTTAGCCCCGCCAAAAGGATGGGAGTTTCTGGTGATGCTATACCTATGTAAAGGAAGTATGTTAAGCCGACGCCTAAAACGAGAAGTGTTCCGATTAGCAGGTGTTTGAGTTCTGTTTTGCTAAACCAGAATATTCTTGCTGATTGCGGCGTGTAGGATACGGTGTATTTGTATGATGGTTGCTTGTCCCAGTTTTGGGTGTGGATTGGTGGTTTGTCTCTGGGTGGTTTTGCTTTCCATTTTTCTGGGCAGTTGTGTGTTTCTGGGATGCGGTGGTCTCCGCAGAAGTAGCCTCCACAGTAGTTGCATCGGAATGGTAGTGTAAGGTCTTTGCCGCAGTGTTGGCATTTCGTCGTCTTTTTCAGCATCCTGAAGGTTTGTAGAATGTTGGATGCTTTGG
>JAOZIC010000224.1 GCA_026014605.1 Candidatus Bathyarchaeota archaeon | reverse complement strand
CTAACAATAAACATAGAATCCTAAGCGCTTCATTCTTTCTTTTTTGGCAAACTTTTATTCTTCAGTTGCCTGTTTTTTGTTTTCCAACTCTAACGCAGCTGAATAGATTTTAGAAGAAACTCCAGCAATTAACCCGCTGATGGCGTCGTTTGCTATTGGTCCTAGTTTTCGCAAGATTCCGGGTTTTGCTTGGTCGTAGCGGATGTACTCAAAAATTGCTCGTGCACCCGCAATGTAGTCGGCGATGGTCATGCCAAGCAGTTCGTCAACAATTAGTCCGGGACGTGTTCTGAATTGTTCCACGGGAAGTAGGGGAACTTTGCCTGCTTGGGCTTGTTCTTCTGCTTGAAAAAGTGCAACTTGTAATACTGATATGTTTACGTCTGAGAGAGCTTCAAAGAAGCCGTCTTTGAATAGTTCTTCGGCTTTTTGGCGTGTTTCTATTCCGGGGTGCGGAATATACAGTTCTAACGCGGTGTCCAGCAGGTCTTTTAGGGTTACACCGTGTTCTTCAAGATATTTTAGTAAAGGTAAATTCTCAAATCTACGGTCCATAGCCATCAAACTCTGGGTTGTCTGTTAACAAAACATTTTCAGTAACTAATTTAAATGATTGGTCAGATAATCCACGCACCGAACTGGGTGGAAACAGCAAATGTTTGACATTACTTTGGCTCATAACAAAACAAAAGGCGCAGACATGATAAACAGGCTACAGGGAAAAAACCCGTTTTTTAGCTGCGTTATCGGAGTAACAGAAACAGCAAAAATCAGTGGCATATCAGCAGCAGGAGAAAACCCCGAAATAACAGATTACACACCTCCCGCAGACGTAGAACTTTTGCAACTGGGAAAATGCAAATGCATTCCAGGCGTGCCCATAACACCTGATGGAATTCCAACACCTGCCTTGATAACCATGTCAGCGTTAGATTTGGCGTCTATTCCAACACTTGCGGTAAACGCTGGTTTGAGAATAAAACCACATGTCCCGTTTGTTGACGTAGGCGGCAGCCCCGGAAACGACATAAGAACCGGAAAAGCGCTCAAAAACGCAAAGGAAGTAATGACCAGAGCCCAGATTCTTGGAGAAAACCTTTCCAAAACAGTGGACTACCTAGTAGTTGGCGAAAGCATCCCCGGAGGCACCACAACAGCTCTGAGCGTACTGCTTGCGATGGGAGTTGACGCAAAAGGAAAAGTGTCAAGCAGCATGCCGCTTAACCCTCATGAACTTAAAACAAAAACAGCCGAAGCTGCACTCAAAGCCGCAGGCGTAAAGTTTGGCGAATTTATAGAATCCCCAATCAAAGCAGTTTCAACCGTAGGCGACCCCATGCAACCCGCCGCTGCGGGCCTAATTTTGGGTGCCGCAAAAAATGTTCCAGTAATCTTGGCGGGTGGAACCCAGATGGCTGCCGTTTTGGCTGTGGTTACGGCTTTGAACCCAGATGTGCTAGAAAACGTTGCAATCGGAACAACAAGATGGATAATACAGGACGAAACTGCTGATTTGACTGGTTTGGTTTCACAGATTGCGGATATCCCAGTTTTGGCTGCAGACTTAGACTTCACCAAAACCACGTTGGATGGCCTAAAAGCATACGAACAGGGCGTAGTCAAAGAAGGCGTTGGATGCGGAGGCGCATCTATAGCTGCTATCCTAAAGTCGAACGGAAAAATCACAAAAGACGTATTGCTGCAGGAAATCGAAATAAACTACAAAGTTTTAGTGTCATAATCTTCTTGCAGTTTCTTGATTATTTTTCGAGTCTTTTCCTTTGACGGATGACTAATAGCACCTGCAGGGCATTGTGACTGACAGCCCGTGCAAAGGACTACGCAGTTGTAGGGATTTTTTACGACTGGACGTTTTTTTCCGTCTTTTTCTTCAAACTCGTATGCGCCAAGTGTACAGTATTCTACACATTTTCCGCAGTTGATGCATTTCTCGTAGTCGATTGTTGGATACCACGGAATCTTGTTTCTTGGAATTCCTTTGTAGGATTCTTCGGTCATAGCCTGTTTTGCTCCTGCAAGTTGTAAAGTTTCAAGTCTTTGAATCAGCTTTTATGTGCTTCGACTTGGACGCTGACAATTTTTCCGCGAAGCTGCGGAGCAAGGTCTATTGTGTACGGTTTTTGGGAAACAACTTTAACGTCCGTAAAGCCTGCTTGCTTAATTTTAGCCAGATAATCAGTTTGTTCTAGTGCTCCTGCGATGCATCCTGCCCATGCGTCAAAGCTTTTTTTGACTTCTTCGGGTAGTT
>JAOZIC010000013.1:11358-18220 GCA_026014605.1 Candidatus Bathyarchaeota archaeon | reverse complement strand
AGTTCATTGTTGAAAACTACCTTTTTTCAGAAAAACCAAGCAAGACAATAATTAACCTTCCAAAACCCGTGAACATATTAGAAGACTAATAACAGAAGTATGTTGAAAAACAGCTTTTTTCTGAAAAACCAAGAACACAAATAAACAAAGCTCTGGGCTGCTACTTCACCTTAACTATAGAACAAATCACAAACACTATGCCCGCAGTCAAAAATATTGCCTCAAAAAACTCGTGATGCAAAATATCTGCCAAATCGAAAAGTCTTCCTGCTATTACGTAGTGATGAAGAACTCCAAGCAACCCCCCAACAATGAGCAAAATTCCTATAACCCTAGCTCCGTTGTGATCCATTGTTAATCAACCCCTTTAATCGTTGATTCTGTTTATAAAATCCATGTTTCCAAAAAACCACACAATATAACAGATATAACCTGCAAAGTTTCATTCATTTTTTCTAGTTTTGATTTTTCTGGCTGGTACTCCATATGCTATTGAGTATGGGGGAATGTCTTTCGTTACTAACGAATGTGCACCAATTACTGAATGTTTTCCAATAGTGACACCTTGTATGATTGTGCAGTGTGCGGCTATCCATACATCATCCTCAATGATTATGGGTTTTTCTGTAGTTCCTTGTTGGTTGATTGGAGTATCAATTTTGTCGAAGTTATGTTTGATAGTGTTGATTACGGTGTGGTCTCCAATCAGTACGTTATTTCCTATTCTGATTTCTTCATAACCCGATACTATTGAACAGCCGTAGTTTATCAACGTGTTTTTTCCAATTGTTATTTTTCCACTATTTGTGTAGATTCCTTCGGGGTGTGTAATCTTTGCAGTTCCATCAACTATTATCTTAGGATTAGAATACAATGCCTGAATCTTTTGTTTTCGTATGTAATTGTTCACCCATTTTACAATCATCTGTTTAATCGACATATTTTGTACCGAATTGTTCGGTATTCCATCATTCATTTAAAAGCCTTATTCCAAATGGGTGGTTATGACATGATTTCGTTTTTTGTAACAGTGGAGTTTTTCATGTTAATTAATTAAGAAATTTCGAAAACTGAAAAGAAAGCTTTAATTCTGATTTATTTCACTTTTACAAACAACAAACAAGGAGCACACCCACTTGAAGGAACCTTTTGCCCAATTTGTAACCGACAATTTTGCACCAAACATTTTACTGATAACCTGTGGACTGCCCGGAACATACAAAACCGAAACATCCCAAGAAATCGCAAAAATCAAAGGATACCCCATCCTAAGAACCGACATAATCCGCCTAGAAGTCCTAAAAAACGAAGACATATTCGACGTAAAAATCGCAGGAAACATGAACAAACGCGAAATGGTCTACGACGAAATGTTCCGACAAGCCCACGAACTTGCCCAAAAAGGCAACGGGGTAATCTTGGACGCAACCTTTGTGTCCCAAAAACTGCGCAGACGAGCCGCAGAAGTAGCAGCAAAAACAAACATACCGTTTGTCATCCTTCAAACCAGTTGCTCTAAAGACTCGTCAATGAGGCGGATTCTACGTAGAACCAAAGAAAACTATGAATCAAACGCCTTAACTGAAGAAGCATACATCGCCAACGAAAAACGGTTCGAAGCCCCAGACTTGGACGATTTCAAGGCACTTTACCCAAACCTTGAGATAACCCATCTGATTGTCGACACAGAATTTGACAACCCTGAGAAGTGGTTCATAATCAGTAAGGTCGAAAAATAATTGGACAAAACTTCATGATAATCGATTTACACGTTCACTCAAAAACTTGCTCAGACGGAAACCTAACCGTACCCCAAATCATCAAAGAAGCCAAAAACCGAAACATAGAACTGCTTTCCATAACTGACCACGACTCAATCGGGTGCCAAAAACAAGCCAAAACCTTAGCCCAACAAAACCAGATAAATTATGTGAACGGTGTTGAACTAAACGTAACTTTCACTCATCCAGACTACCCTAAACCTGTGTCTTTAGACTTTTTAGGCTACCAATACGACATAAACAACCAAGCCTTAAACAAAAAACTAAAAGAACTTGCATTGCACCGCCAAGAACGTGCTTCACAGATTTTGGAAAAACTCAACACAGAATTCGAAAAACACGGCATAACAAAATTCACAGCCAAAGACCTACAAAACATCCAAAACAGCGCCGACGGCGCCTTGGGACGACCACACATAGCCGATTACATGATAAAACAGAATATCGTAAAAAACAGGCAAGAAGCCTTCAACACGTATCTAGTAAAATGTAACGTTCCCAAATTTCCGTTAAGTCTACAAGACGCATCAAAACTGATACGCGACGCAAACGGAATACTAGTTTTAGCCCACCCAAACGACCCATACGGAACCTCGCTAACAAAACTAACCACAGAACTCAATGAACAAACCAAAATAATCCAAGACAAAATGTTGCCACACATCGACGGAGTAGAATGCTGGCACTCAAGAAACACACCCGAAACAACAAACCACTACGTAACATTTGCCCAAAAACATGACCTAATCATGACCGGCGGAAGCGACTGCCACCAAAAACCCGTAGTAATGGGGTCCGTAAAAATTCCGGACTTTGTAGCAAAACAGTTCATAAAACAGTTCTAAAACCGTTCTGCATATCTGGCAGCCAAATCAAAGTACGCTTTTGCCTCATTTGTTGCGGCGGTCTTTTCTTGGGCGTTTATGTTGGGGTCGTTTAGTTTAAAGCTGGTAACTTTTCCACGCACATACGCCCTGTAACATTTGTAAAAATCAAGAACCTTGAGTAACTCGCTGTCACCAGAATACTGCACATATTTTTCAACAAAAAAACCGGACAAGTCACCACGGTTTTTGTAATCCAAATCCATCGCCAAAAAAGCAATCTCCGAAGCCACATCACAGTGCCTGAAACGTTCGTTAAATTCGATGGCATCAAAAATGTAGATTCTGTCAGCAATGAAAATGTTACCCGAATGAATATCCCCGTGGCACTCTTTGATTTTGTTTTCTGCTGCTCGTTTCGCAAACAAATCAACATTTGATTTCATAAACTCGGCTACCCTTTGCTGGATAAAACCGTAACTTTGCTCAGAAATCGTTCTGCCAACAAACTCCTTTGACTGCTCAAAATTCTCCATCCAATTCGTTTGAATCATCGGCAACGAACCAAACTCGGCAACCTTGCTGCCTGTTTTTGCTTTCGAGTGAAAATCAGCAATTATCTTTGCCATCTTGTCAACAAGTTGTTTGTCAACCTTGTTTTGTTCCAAAAGTTTGGTCATGATTTTTTCTTCAGGAATTCGTTTCATCTTCAAAGCGTATTCGACAACTTCTCCCTGCCCCCCCATTTTGATACGGTCTGACCTGTTAACTGGCACAACTTCAAGGTACATGTCCCCGCACAGACGCCTGTTTAAGACCAACTCTTTTTCACAAAAAACGCGCCGCTTTTCAAGAGTTGAATAATCCAAAAACCCAAAATTTACTGCTTTTTTAACCTTGTAAACAAAGTCTTTGGTCAAAAACACAAACGAAATGTGCGTTTGCTTCAACTCCACTTTGTCTACATCATGTTCATACGCCGCAGGAGTCAATAATGCTTCTACAACTTGTTTTTGGTCTACCAACTGGTCATCCGCTCCAATACTCAAACTCTGTTTACTGTTACACTGCTGGGTTTACTGTTTTTGTCAATAAAACAATTACTTTTGCTCAAATCCTGTGCGCGCGCAACAACAGTTCCTGTCCCACAACACAAACGCAATAACTCAATAAACTCGCCAACAAGCGCTTTTCTGTGCATCAATGCCTATTTTTATTCGATAAAAATTTTCGTTTCCCCATAAAGGCTTAAATATCCTTCTTGTATCTGACATGGACGATAGATATGCCAAAATGGGGATACTCAATAACCGACATAGAACCTGAAAAGACAGCAAAAGCTAGCGGACGCGAATTGAGAGTGTCACCCAAACACGCAAGAGAAGTGTGTAACACCATAAACGGAATGAAACTCGATCGCGCCAAAGACTACCTAAAACAGGTTATGCTAAAGAAAAAAGCTGTCCCATTCAAAAGATTCAACAAACATGTGGGACACAGACACGGACTAGAAAAAGCGTTCTCAGGCAGATACCCTGTTAAGGCTGCAGAACAAATTTTAAGAGTTCTAGAAGGCGCTGAAGCCAACGCAGAATATAAAGGACTGGACATGGAACGACTACGAATAATTCACGCTTCAGCATACCCCGGAATGAAAGTCAAACGGTTCATTCCACGAGCATTCGGGCGGTCATCACCCCGTTTTAAGACGCTTTCTCATGTAGAACTTGTTTTGGAAGAGATGGAAGGAAATTAATGTCTGTAGTTAAGCACTTTATAGAAGATTCAATCAAAAAAGCAGAAATTGAAGAATTTTTGCAAAACGAATTTGAAAGGGCAGGATACGGTGGCGTAAGCATCACCAAAACCCCTCTAGGAACCCACCTAGTTGTATACACCATGCGTCCTGGCCTAGTCATCGGACGAGGCGGAGAAACCATCAGGGCTCTCGCAAAAATATTAGAAGAAAAATTCAACCTTCCAAGTCCACAGATTTCTGTAGCAGAAATAGAAATCCCTGAACTAAACGCATACGTTGTAGCCTCC
This sequence comes from Candidatus Bathyarchaeota archaeon, assembly GCA_026014605.1. Lineage (GTDB taxonomy): Archaea > Thermoproteota > Bathyarchaeia > Bathyarchaeales > Bathyarchaeaceae > Bathyarchaeum. The sequence continues at coordinate 13,569 of JAOZIC010000013.1, read as the reverse complement.
CGAATTGCCTCTGCACTAAAACGTGGTGTTCACTACCGACGTGCAGGCTTTTGGGGACTAACCCAAGCAATGGAAGCAGGTGCACTTGGAATCGAGATTATAATCAGCGGCAAACTGCGAACAGACCGCGCACGTTACGAAAAATTCCGAGAAGGATACCTGCCAAAAAGTGGCGAACCACCAAGACGATACATGAGAACTGCCGAATTGCATGTTCACTTAAAGCCTGGAACTTTGGGTGTTAAAGTAAGTTTGCTCCCACCTGATGCACAGTTTCCAGACAAAGTCGAAGTTCACATAATTGAAGAAGACCTAGAAAAAGCACCTGAACGAAAATTTGTTGCCAAAGAACCAGAAGCACCAACAGAACCAGTTGCTGAACCAGAAACTGCACCTGTTCCAGAACCAGCAGTTGAAGTTGCACCTGAACCCGTTGCAGAAAAAGAACCTGTAACAGAAACACCAGCAACTGAACCAGAAATCATTGTTGTAGACGACACAGTAGAGCCTGAAAAGAAAGAAGTTGCACCTGTTACCGAACCAAAGGTGGAAGAAAAGAAACCTGCAGCAAAGAAAAAAGTAGAAAAGAAAGAAGCTGAAAAGAAAGTAGTAGAAGAAAAGGCTGCAGAACCCAAAGAAGCTCCTGCTAAAAAAGCTAAAGCAGCAAAAAAGAAGGTTGCTGAACCAGAAGCTGCTCCTGCAAAAGAAAAGAAGGAAGCCAAAAAGAAAGTAACAAAGACTGTTACTGAACCTAAAGCCCCTTCGGTTGAAGAAAACAAAGAGGCTGAAGAGTAAAAATGGCAATTTTACGATTAAAAGAAATACGTGCTCTTTCATCAGAGCAAAGAATCGACAAAGTAAACGAGTTCAGAACAGAACTTGCACGACTAAAAACGATGGTTGAAGCAGGTGGAGCCATCGACAATCCTTCCAGAATACGAGAACTGCGAAAAACTATCGCACGCATACTTACAGTTGAAAACGAACAAAAACGAGGAGTTGAACAGTAAGATGAACATTTCATCTGACATAGTTCAACGCGAATTCATCGGCTTTGAAGCCAAAGTAGTAACAAGCTCCAACCCAGACCTAGTTGGACTAGAGGGCAAAGTCGTAGACGAAACCCGTAACACATTCACAATATTACATAATGGTGAAGAAAAAGTCGTCATCAAAGATACTGCCGTCTTTCATTTCATGATGTCAGACGGAACCGTCATAGAAGTTGACGGCAAAGTAATCGTGGGACGATCTGAAGATAGAATGAAGAAAAGACCAAGGAGATTATGGTAAAATGTCAGCACTTACTGCCAAAAAACCAAAGAAAACATGTGACGATGTTAACTGTCCATTTCATGGAACCCTCGCACTTAGAGGACACGCACTAGAGGGAATAGTAGTCAGCAACAAAATGGAAAAAACCATTATTGTACGCCGAGACTACCTAAACTATGTACCAAAATACCGCCGATACGAACGAAGACGAGCCAACGTAGCCGCACACAGCCCTCCATGCCTAGAAATCAAAGTAGGAGACAAAGTCCGATTAGCAGAATGCCGTTCAATAAGCAAAACGGTATCCTTTGTTGCAATCGAGAAACTGGAGGGGTGATAAGTGGCAGCAAGAGCAAAATCGCGTGCTTTCATGGCGAAAGGCATTGTCGGTTTGAAACCAAAAATTTCGCGAGGATTACCAAACGGCTCCGTAGTAACATGTGCTGACAACTCTGGAGCACGAGAAATCCGATTGATCCAAGTTGTAGGATACAAAGGACGACTGTGCCGAGTTCCAACAGCATCAGTGGGCGACCTAGTTACCGTTTCGGTAAGAAAAGGCACCCCAGAAATGAGAAAGAAAATCTTTCACGCAGTAGTTGTTCGCCAAAGAAAACCCTTCCGCCGTGTTGACGGTGTCTGGGTCCAATTTGAAGACAACGCCGCAGTTATCATGACTCCTGAAGGAGAAATGCGTGGCTCAGAAATCAGAGGTCCAATAGCAAAGGAAGCAGCAGAAAAGTGGCCAAGAATTGCCAGTGCTGCAAACATCATCGTGTAGGAGATTTAATAGATGAAGACAACAAAACCAGGAAAACAGAGAAAAAGGCTGTATCAAGCAACCAGCAAAGACCGATACAGAAGATTCTCTGCACCTTTGTCATCTAAGCTCAAAGAGTCTCACAATGCAAGCTCACTTCCTGTGAGAAAAGGCGA
>JAOZIC010000013.1:3878-11258 GCA_026014605.1 Candidatus Bathyarchaeota archaeon | reverse complement strand
GCCGAAAAGAAGCCTGTGAAAAAAGAGGCAAAAAAGAAGAAAAAAACTACTACTAAAGTAACTAAACAATCTGGAGGAACATAATTTGGGAAGAAAAGGCGAACGCGGACATTTGAAGAGAAAACCAGCGCCTAAGTTGTGGCCTATTCACCGAAAAGAGGCTATCTGGACAGTTAAACCTAAACCTGGCCCTCATCCTATTGTGAGGTCCCTACCATTAGCCCTTATTGTACGAGACATTCTTGGATATGCCAAAACTGCGAAAGAAGCCAAGAACATAATTTCTAAAGGCTTGATATCCGTTGACGGAAAAGTAAGACGTGATGAACGTTTCCTAGTCGGCTTAATGGATGTAGTTTCAATAGATATAACCAAGAAAGCATACAGGGTTCTACCCTCTGGTAAGGGCCTGTATTTGAGTCCAATTGATTCTGCTGATGCTTTCAAGCTCTACAGAATAGAAAACAAAACCATAGTGAAAGGCGGCGGTATGCAACTAGACCTTCACGACGGAACAAGCTTCTTAGTTGATTCAAGCAGCACTGAAAACCCCGCAACAGCGTATGCTACCCTTGACGTGCTAAAACTTAGTGTTCCTGAACGAGAAATTCTCGCACACACTAAACTGCGTGTTGGTTCTCCTGTTGTTGTAATTGGCGGAAAAAACATGGGTAAATCTGGCAAGATTGACTCCATCGAAAAACAGGCAGACAAAAAACGCAGAGACCTTATCGTCACACTAAAAGACGCCAACGGTGAAAAATTCCAAACAATTTTGGACTTTGTTTTCATCTTGGGCGATGCTGAACCTTTGATAACAGTTCCGGAGGCGAAATGATTTGGCAGAAGAAAAACAAGCAACTCCTGTAGAAAAGGAAGTTGTAGCTGAACAGAAACCTGCCAAAGCTCCTGTTGCTGTAAAGGAAGAGCCTGTTACAGAACAGAAACCTGCGGAAAAAGAAGCGCCTAAGGCTGCTCCTGTTAAAGAAGAAAAAGTAGCTGAACCTAAGGCTGAAGCTCCTGTAGTTGAAGAAAAAGTTGAGCCCAAAGTCGTAAAACCTCCACGAAAAGAGTGGGCAGGTAACGTAATGCTCAGCCCAGTAATCGAAAAAGTAACTGTTAACATGTCTGTTGGACAGTCTGGACGACCCCTTGAACAGGCAGTTACTATTCTTAAGCAGTTAACAAATCAAGATCCATCTAAAAGAACAGCCAAAAAAACTGTACGCGAATTTGGTATCCGAAAAGGAGAATCTATTGCGTGTCTAGTTACCTTGCGAGGTGAACCTGCAAGCGCGTTTCTACGAAAAGCGTTCATTGCAGTAGAAAAGAAACTTTCAAAATACTGTTTCGACAAGCAAGGCAACTTCTCTTTTGGAATAAAAGAACACATAGACATCCCCGGAACAAAATATGCGCCAGAACTTGGAATCCACGGAATGGATGTTGCAGTATCTCTTGGCAGAGCAGGATACCGCGTTAAACGCCGGCATCGTGTCAAATCCAAAATTGGAAAAAGCCACCTGCTGACTGCAGAAGAAGCGATACTATTTATTAAAGACGAGTTTGATGTTGAAATAATGTGAAATTGGTGAACCATGGTGAAACAGCAATCTAAAACCGAGCGAACATGTGGCAAAGGCAGTAGACCCTGTAGACGATGTGGTTCTTACGGTTCACTTGTCCGTAGATACGGCTTGAATCTGTGTCGTCAATGTTTCAGGGAGATTGCGCCCGAACTAGGTTTCAGGAAATATGAGTAAAAGGAGAATGAACAGATTTGCCTATGATGGACACGCTCGCAAACGGTTTGACTACAATAATTAATAACGAAACTCGAAGAAAACGTGAATGCTTAATTAACCAAGCATCTAAGCTTTTAGGCCGCGTTTTGAGAGTTATGCAACTTAATGGTTACATCGGAGAGTTCGAATTCATTGATGACGGACGCTCCGGAAAGTTTAGAGTACAACTCTTGGGCCGAGTTAACAAATGTGGCGCCATTAAACCTAGAATTCCTGTTAGTTCCAAAGAAATCGAAAACTGGGAAAAACAGTTTCTTCCCTCTAGGGACATAGGAGTACTGGTCTTTTCTACCTCTCAAGGTGTTCTTTCACACAAAGAGGTTAAAGAAAAGAAGATTGGTGGGCGTCTTTTGGCCTTTGTTTATTAGGAGAAACAGGAAATGCGTGCAATCGAAACCGTGGAAACAGTTGAAATCCCCGATAACGTAGAGGGTACTCTGGTTGGTAGAGTTATTACTATCAAGGGTGAAAAAGGAGAACTCACAAGAGACTTTTCTCATGCACCCGTAAAAATGAGCCTAAACGGTAAAACAGTAACCGTTCAGGCAAGCTGGCCACGCAAGAAAGAAGCCTCAATGGTGGGAACTGTCCGTTCACACATCAAAAACATGATAAAGGGCGTAACAACAGGATTCACATTCAAATTGAAAATTGTGTTCTCACACTTTCCAATGACTGTAAACGTCCAAGGAGACACCTTGATAGTCAAAAACTTCACTGGAGAACGAAGCCCCCGCATCATCAAGATAATGGAAGACACTAAAGTCACAGTTAAAGGCGAAGACATTATCGTTCAGGGAATAAACCTAGAACATGTCAGCCAAACCGCTGCTACAATACAAAACTCAACAAAAATCACAAACAAGGACCCACGAGTTTTCCTTGATGGCATTTACGTTTATGAACACCACGAGGGGTTTGAACAATGAGCGAAGACAAACAACTAGCCAAAAACGATTACGTTAAGCACAAAAAACCCAAATTTAGACGCCAAGAAAGCTGGCGCTATAAACGGGTTACCGACCGTTGGAGACGCCCTCATGGTGTCGACAGCAAAATGCGCAAAAAAGTAAAAGGATGGCCTGCAAGTCCAACCACTGGTTATTGCAGCCCCAAAAAAACTAGAGGACTACATCCTTCTGGTTTTGTTGAAACACGTGTTTGCAATCTAGAAGATATAACCGGAATAGACCCTGAACTACAGGCTATACGAATAGCTCACACCGTTGGAGCTAGAAAACGGGCAGAAATCATCACCGCAGCAGAAGAACGCGGAATCCACGTTCTTAACCCAAGAGGTACACGTGAGCCTGAAGATTTAAAGGACAGTGCAGTGTCAGAAGAGAAAGAAAGCCTGTCTGATGGAGCGAAGTAAAGTTGAGTCTTAAAAGTCAGCGTCGTTTAGCTTCCGAGGTCATGAAAATCGGCGAAAGCCGAGTTTGGATAGACCCTGAAAGAATAGATTACGTTGAGTCAGCAATTACTCGAGACGAGATAAGAAAGTTGGTTAAGGAAGGCGTTGTTAAAGCCCTTCCACAGAAAGGAGTTAGTCGTGCTCGTGCTAGAGTTTTTCACGAAAAACGAAAGAAAGGTTTGAGAAAAGGACCCGGAGGAAAAAGTGGTCCCGCTCGGTCAAAGATTTCCAAGAAACAAGCTTGGATAAACAGAATCCGACCAATACGCAGGCGATTAACTGAACTAAAAGAAACTCGTGCAATTACCGAAAGTGCATACCGCAAAATGTATGACATGTCCGAAAGTGGAGTTTTTGAGTCAAAAGCTGAACTTGAACGCTACATTCGAACACACAATCTGTGGAGGAAACGTTAATGGCAACAGGTCCACGATACAGAGTTCCATTCCGCAGACGAAAAGAAGGAAGAACAAACTACCGTGCACGAAGAGCACTGGTTTTGTCTGGTGTTCCCCGTTTAGTTGTTCGACTTAGTCTGAAAAACACCCTTATTCAGATAATCGAAGCTGAAGCAATCGGCGACAAAGTAATTGTTTCAGCACATTCACATGAATTAGCCAAAAGTTACGGCTGGTTGAGCACTGGAGGAAATATTCCTGCAGCTTACTTGACTGGTCTACTGTGTGGCTACAAAGCCTTGGCTAAAGGTGTAGACAAAGCTTTCTTAGATGTTGGTTTGCACATTCCTTCTAAGGGAACACGGCTGTTTGCTGCCCTGAAAGGTTTTGTTGACTCTGGAGTTGAAGTTCCTCACGGAGATGAAATATTTCCTGACGACAATCAATTGGCTGGACAACAAATTGCAGATTATGCAGGTCAACTCTCTGAAGAACCTGAAGTCTACAAGCAGAAGTTTTCTGTTTATCTGAAGAAAGGATTGCGTCCAGAAAAGTTGCCTGAACACTTTTCTGCGGTGAAAGCCAAAGTAAGTTCTTCATTTAACCAAAAAGTAAAAGAAAAGAAGGTTGAAGCATGAGTAGGTCCAGCAACGAAAAATATGAAACTTGGGTGCCCCGTACAACGCTGGGCAAAATGATACTTGAGGGTAAAATCTCTTCCATGGAAGAACTGTTCATGGAAGGACTCAAGATACGCGAACCCGAAATCGTGAACACACTCCTTCCCGACCTTCAGGAAGAAGTAATCAACATCGGGTTAGTCCAAAAACAAACAGACGCTGGAGAGAAATCCCAGTTCCGAGCTGTTGTAGTTGTAGGAAACCGAGACGGTTACGTAGGCTTAGGCTCAGGAAAAGCAAGCCAAGTACGCTCCGCCATAGAAAAAGCAGCTGTAGATGCACGCTTAAACATCACTCCAGTTCGACGAGGTTGTGGATGTTGGGAATGTGGATGTGGAAAACATCACTCGTTACCCTTCCAAGTAAGCGGAGTCTGTGGTGGAGTAGAAGTTGTTTTGATTCCTGGACCAAGAGGTCTAGGACTAGTTGCAAGCGAAACGGCAAAAATCATTCTGGGTTTGGCTGGAGTAAAAGATTGCTGGATGAAAAGCTACGGTTCAACAAGAACTGTGCCATCATTTGCATTTGCGGTCTTTGATGCTCTAAAGAAAACCTACCAATTGGTTACACCAAAGGATTGGGTGAGCTAAATTGAGTGAACCACTAAAATGTATGGTAGCCGTTCGTATTCGCGGCTTGAGTGATATTTCACAAGAAGTTAAAGATACCCTAAGCATGCTTCGGCTTACCCGAAACTGTCACGCTACATTGCTTGATAACCGCCCAGCATACGATGGTATGCTACGAAAAACTAAACATTGCATTACTTGGGGAGAAGTTTCCAAAGAAAACATTGCAAACCTTTTGAAGAAAAGGGGACGCCTTACAGGCGACAAAAAATTAACAGACGAATACGCCAAAGATTTAGGATACGACTCACTAGATGTACTCGCAGAAGCAATCTTTAACGTGGAAGTTGAATGCAGTAGTCTTCCAGAATTGAAACCTGTGTTCCGTCTTCGTCCACCAACAAAGGGCTTCAAAGGAAAAATCAAAAAAAGTTACGCTGCAGGCGGAGAAGCAGGATACCGAGGCGAAGCAATCAACGACCTACTAAAAAGAATGGTATAGCATTAACGCTAGCGATAATCTTTATAGTTACCGTGGTAGCACAATCACAGTTAAGGATGAAATTCCCATGAGCGACCCGTGGTGGAGACGAAGAAAAAAGAAAGGTCCTTGGTTTAATGAAATATACGATGAGCTAGAACGGCTCGGGGACCTGATAGACGAAACCATGCAAAGAGCTTTTGATGAATCCGCAGAAAATTTGCCAACTAAACGCACTCGCGTTAAAGGATTCTCCATAAAAATTGGTCCAGACGGAAAACCACGAATTCAAGAACTAAACAAACGACCAATAGTTGAAGGTGACGCCGAAATGACTGACGAGATGGAACCCTTGGTTGATCTCATCGAAGATGACGAAACTTTAACGGTTTTAGCGGTACTTCCAGGAGTCGAAAAAGAAGAAATCGATCTGCGAGTAACTGAAACCTGTTTAACTGTTTCGATTGATGCGGATGACTTTGAATGGTATGACGAACTAAAACTTCCATCCAAAATTAATCCCAAGTCAGCTCGCGCTTCATACAAGAATGGAGTACTAGAAATAACACTCAATAAATTAAAGGTATTAAAAGACAAGAAAATATTTTGAAAACTGAGGTTTGACATTTGCCAACTAGAGATAGAAAAGTAAGAAAACAACGTGGATCCAGAACCCATGGCTGGGGTCAGATTGGACAGCACCGAGCCAGAGGTGGACGCGGAGGAACTGGAAAAGCTGGACTTGATAAACACAAATGGACATACGTAGTAAAACATGATCCAAATTACTGGATAAAGAAAGGTTTTGTGTCCACAAAAACTCTGAATACAAAAGTTAACATAATTAATGTTGGAAAACTGGATGACCTTGCTGACAGGTTGGATTCCGAGAAAAAGTTGGAAAGAAAAGAGAAAAAAATCTTTTTGGACCTTGAAAGTCTTGGATTTGACAAGCTGTTAGGAACTGGTTCCGTAGCCAAGCCAATGCTTGTTAAAGTTGCGGCTTACTCTGAAGCTGCTTCCCGAAAGTTGGAAGAGGCAGGCGGACAAATCTTCCAAGACGCAGAAGCGTAAACTACCTTTTTTCTTGGCACACTATTTTTTTGTGCTAATAAGTCAAAGTGTTTATATTTGTGTTCAACATACGCAACTTAACCAATCAGCTTATACACTAGATTAAAAAATAAAGGCGAAGAAATCATGGCTGGCAGATTCCTTTCACTATTTGGGCCCCTTTCAAGATTTATGCCCGAAGTAAGTTCACCCATACGAAAAGTGAGCTTTAATGAAAAACTCTTCTGGACTGCAATGGCATTAGTCATTTATCTTGTTATGAGCGAAATCTCGCTCTACCAAGTTACTTCTGCGGGTTACGAAAATGACGCACTCAGAATCATTTTTGCTTCAAACCAAGGAACATTAACTTCTCTTGGTATCGGACCAATCGTAACTGGTGGCCTGATTTTGCAGCTGTTGATAGGTTCTAGCATAGTAAATGCGGACTTAAACAACCCCGAAGACCGTTCCTTGTTTACTGCAGCAACAAAAGTCTTTGCCATAGTCTTGACTGCAGTTCAAGCAATCGCCTACCTGTTAGGTGGAATGTTTGGTCCTTTGGACGGTGGAGTAATGGTAATAATCTTTGCTCAGCTTATGGTCGCCGGTATCATCCTTATGCTCTTAGATGAAATGATGCAGAAAGGTTGGGGAATTGGAAGCGGAATCAGCCTTTTCATACTTGGTGGAGTAGCACAACGAATTATGATAGACAGCTTTTCTCCAATTTCAGGTGGATTGGGCGATGGTAAAATGCATGGTGCATTTCTTGCCATGTTTGAAACATTTTCTCGCGGTGATTCTTGGACTGAAGTTTTTATAAGAACTGTAGATGGTTCAATTATTTCTTCGCCTGCTATGCTTGGTTTCATAACAACTGTTGCCGTTTTCATTATAGTCATATACCTTGAAGGCGTTAGAGTAGAACTCCCAATATCACACGCTAATTACAGAGGCTTCCGCGGCAAATACCCAAT
>JAOZIC010000013.1:1486-3778 GCA_026014605.1 Candidatus Bathyarchaeota archaeon | reverse complement strand
GTGCTTGGCGGCGCAATAATTGGTTTGGTTGCCTCTGTTGCAGGGTTCTTTGGAGTATTCGGAACCGGTATGGGTGTATTGCTTGCGGTAGGTATATTATATCAGTATTACCAACTGCTAGTACAGGAACAAGTATCAGAAATGTATCCTGCACTTGGTAAAGTATTGGAATGATAAACTTGAAAAGACATGAAAACAACGTTGGAGGAGTACGTGAGTAAATATGCTTTCCGAACCCCCAATCATAACACTGGTCATCATTGGTGTATCAGTGATTATGTCGTTTTCTTCATCGTTTATCAACAACTTCTTTACTCCAAAAGAACACCGCGAAAAAGTCAAAGCAATGCAACATAAAGTCTCGGCACTCCAAAAAGAAAAAAACGAAAACATGAAAACCGCAAAAAGCACAGGCGACAAAAAACTGCTCAAAAAAGCCCAAAAACAAGAAAAACAACTTCTTCAACTTCAATCTCAAGTTGCAGCAATGTCCATGAAACAAATGAGAGTACTACCCCTTACTATGGTAATGTTTCTTATTGTTTGGCTTTTGCTAACTGGTAGCATTTTAGGAATGAAACTGTTTGACAGTCCATTTTACACTACTGGTGCTGTTGCGTTTCTTCCTTGGTTTGACGGTGTGATGTCTCTAAGTTTCTTTTATTGGTATCTTATCTGTTCATTCTTCTTCGGAACATTGTGGTCTCGTATCTTCGGATTAACCGGTGGAATTGATTAAATGTCCGAACCTTTGACATAAACGGCGGGCTATCAAACAGTGAAAGAGAGTAGTATATCTGGTAACAAAAAAGTAGTAATTTGTATAAGTGGTATGACTGGTTCAGGAAAAAGCACAGTCGCACGAAGAATTGCCGAAAAATATGGCTTAGACTACTTTTCGGGCGGAAACGCAATGCGTGCTCTGGCTCAGGAAGAAGGCTATAACTCTGAAGTTAACGGTTGGTGGGAATCAGGCGAGGGCCTAGAATTTCTTAAACAAAGAATGAACGACCCCACCTTTGACCGAAGAATTGACGAAAAATTGGTAGAGTTAGGTAAAAAAGGAAACGTTGTTCTTGACAGCTGGACTGTTCCATGGTTGTTAGATGACGGATTCAAGGTGTGGTTGGAGTCTTCAGAAACAGTACGAGCCCAACGCGTAGTAAAACGTGACAACATCAGCTTTGAAGAAGCCTTAGCTGCACTCAAAGAAAAAGATGCCCAAACCAGACAAATCTACAAAAACCTTTACGGCTTCGATTTAGGACTTGACCTTTCTCCATTCAATCTTGTTCTTACAACAGACGATTTAGAACCCGATGAAGTCTTCTACGCAGTAGCTTTAGTCACCGACAGGTTAGTGTTTGGCAAACAATGGCCCACAACTAGCTAATTCTGTTCTACTGAACAATTTCTAAAATCTTTTCAAAATTTTCTCTTGTTTGATTCTGCTTGTATGAACGTAACCGTTTTATCAACTCTTCTTCGTTGATGTTGCCTAGTTTGTCAACTACTTTGGGTGCAATTTTGCTTCCCAGAAAAAAGTATTGACAAACTGATGTTACATTCGAGACTCTGCGTTTTATGCTAGACGTTTCAAAATCAATCAAAAACGGAACATCGTTTGAGTCTACTATGATGTGTTTTTGTGCACTGCTGATTTCTCCATGGTCTAAACCAGCTTGGTCAAGCCTGTAGCATTGTTCCAGCACTTGTTTTAAAACTGAGCTGACCCGTGAACCTGTTTTGTTGTCTTTCACAGATTTTATCCATTCTGGAAAGTTTGTGCCTTCAATGTGTTGCATTAAAAGAAAGTTTTCGCTGACTTTGAGAAGTTCTGGTCCAACGTTTACTGAATTAGCTTTTTTGAGCATCTGTGCTTCATGAAACATTGTTTCTCTGCCAGAATCAATTCTGTTTATTTTCAAGGCTACTTTTTCTGACTTGGTGTGTGCAATTACTACAATGCCCACGTAACCCTTTCCCAGAACTGGTATGTCAAAAACGGTTGTTTTTCCTGAAAATTCTATGGAACATACTCCAAGCTTTTCTAGCTCGTTTAACCTGTTTTCTAAAATATTTTGTTCACACTTGGGGTAACACAAGACCTGACCATACTTTGTTTCTTGGAGTTCTTTCAGAGTGGCAACCTTGGTCAACTGGGATTCCTCTTGTGCTGGTTAATAGGTTGATATGACAGTTATTAAATATGGCAATTGGTCAACTGGATTCAGGGCAAAAAATGTCCATAATATCTTTACTTTCAGATTTTGGTCAAAAAGACCCATACGT
>JAOZIC010000013.1:0-1386 GCA_026014605.1 Candidatus Bathyarchaeota archaeon | reverse complement strand
AAAAAACTTTGAACACAAGTTTCGGGTCAGCTTACGGCGAAGTTACGGATGGTTCTCCTTTATTGTTGATTGGAAGCAGCAACTTTTTGGAATTAGCAATCAATCAGGGTAATGCAGCAAAACTTTTTGAGGTTAAAGTTGGCGACATTTTTTGTGTGTCTGGACTGGTTTCTGATTAGCCTGTTTTTGGTTTTAGTATTCTTCTATCCAGAACATGTCTTTGCGCATTTTGGCTAGAATGTATCCGATTGCTAATCCTGCTACTAGTCCACCAAAGTGCGCGACTACGTTTACCTGTTCTCCTGTTGTTAATGCTAATAGCATAAAGGCGTAGAGTAGTGCTCCGATTATTGATTGCCCGAAAGTTTTTCGCATGTATATTATGTTTGCTCCGTATATTCCGAATATTGCTCCTGAAGCGCCCGCCGAAATTATGTATTCAGGCACTAGAAAGAGTGTGAATATGTTGCCTGCAAGTCCTGAGAGAATGTAGATTGAAAAGTATTCTTCGGGTTTGAAGAGTTCTTCTGCTCTAAAACCGAATATGACCAGAAATAACATGTTCAATGCGATGTGAACTATGTCCACGTGGACAAACATTGAAGTTAACATCTGCCAATATTGCCCGCTTAGCACCATCCTGTTAATTTGCCCAAACGTTACGAGTTCATCGTATCCGGTTTGGAGGAAATTTCCGCCCATTACAGAAGTGTAAATGTAAACCAGAATGTTTGCAGTCACAAGAATCGTTGTTGGAGTCAGCCTGAACAGAGGTTTCCTGTTGAACATACTCAAAAGCAGATGCTCCGCGGTATTTATGCATATTTGGTGTAGCTTCCAATTAACCGCAAAGTAAATGTTTGCGGGTTTCTATGTTTGGTGCATGGTAATTGATTTTTTTCTTTCTTTTGTTCTTTTTCTAGTTGGTGTTGCCATAGTTTTTCTTTATTCTAAGCTAGAAAAGAGTGTTGACGCAATTATTGGGGACACAGAACTTCAACTAAAACACATCGTTGTATTGGTAGCCGCAATGGGCGTAATGGTGTCTGTTTTTGTGTTCATTCCTGACCAATCCCTTGTTGCTTTGTTCTCTTTTGCTTATGTCGTGGTTCTGGGGTTGTTTACTTACATGTTTGTTCCAAAACTGTATCTTGTAGCAGTGCCCCCTGCTTTGTTCTTGCTTTCTTTCTTCTTTTTTTGGAACATTTACCTCTTCAACCTGTTTGCGATACTCTTTGGAATCGCTGTATCAGTTTACATGGGCAATCTATTCAACTGGAAAGCAACCCTAGGTTTTGTTTCACTGATGACCGTTGTAGACGTTATCCAAGTTTCGGTAACAGGATTCACCGTAGTTTCTGCACAAAAAGCTCTGAATCTAGGACT
>JAOZIC010000021.1 GCA_026014605.1 Candidatus Bathyarchaeota archaeon | reverse complement strand
TTCGCATGTTAACATGTACGGTTTCGGTGGGGTACTAACCACAAACAAACAATACTATGCTAGCCGCCAAAAAAGCTGGTTAGTTGTTTTTGCATTGCCTCTTTTTTGTCCAAGTTAGAAACTTTAACTCCCACCCGTCGGGCTTGAAGGTCGGTTTCGGCAAGAAACTTTTCAAAAAGCTCCTTTACGGTGTCCTTGAAAAGCTGCAGGTCGCTTGTTGGGTTTTCAAAAGTTTTTGACCTGCTATGCATACCGAGGTCACTTGCAACAACGTAGATGCTAACTGAACGGCAAACGAGCTGCCTCTGAGTTAATTTCTTGTGAACTTCCTCACATAGGTGGTAGGCTACAGGTAAAATCTTTGTAATATCGTTGGTGTCTTCTTTAAGAGTGCTGATTTTGCTCAAAGATTCTGGTTCGCCACGTTCTTCAACGGGGTCTTCGTCTATTCCTAAAGAGGCGTTATGAAAGTATGCTGCAAGGTTTCTTCCAAAAACGTCCACTAACTTTTGTATGTCAAAACGTGCTAACTGGGCAATTGTTTTGACGCCTAACGTTTCCAGTCTTTGCTCAGTTTTTCTGCCAACACCCACAAGACGACGAACAGGCAAAGGCGACAAAAACCGCAGAACATACTCGGGTTTAACCACAGTTAACCCGTCAGGTTTTTGGTAATCCGCCGCAATTTTAGCCACAAGCTTGTTTGGCCCAACACCAATCGAGCACGTCAGTTTTTGTTGATTGAAAACATCATCCTTTATTCGTGCAGCCAACTCCGACGCATCAAGATAGCTACCCCGCGTTTTTTGTGAAACATCCAAATATGCTTCGTCTACGCTGACTTGCTCGAAAATGTCTGCATAACCGCGCAGTATGTTCATGATTTTTTCTGAAACTTTGCTGTAGTACTCTTTGTCTACGGGCAAAAAAACCGCGTCAACGTCTTTGAGTTTAGTTTTAGCCAACGAAATAGGAATCCCAGATTTCACGCCGTATTTTCTTGCTACATAGTTTGCGGTGCTTACGGCTCCGCTGTCTTTGGTGCGTCCAGAATACACACAAACGACTACGGGTTTGTCTTTTAGGGCGGGGTTTCTTTTTTCTTCGATTTGGGCAAAGAAGTAATCCAAATCAACTAACATTATAATTCTGGCTTGCATACGTACGCAGCCCCATCTCAAACAGCCAAACGATGCGACACTACAAAGTGGGTTGTTGTTGCTTAATAAAATAGTCCAAAATCATAACTGAAACGGTGGCGGGCCCGCGGGGATTTGAACCCCGGATCTCCGGCTTCGGAGGCTTGCGCACCGTCCTTGCGGTTGGTTCGACGCCTTAATCCTGTCTAGGCTACGGGCCCAGTGTTCATTGTTGTGGTTGTTTTGTAGAAATTAAGTTTTGTTGCCCGCATTACAGCAAGAACTCTGTTTTTTGAGTGATTATGAGCAGATTTAACAAAAAATGGGGTTAGGTTTCAACTAGGTCTTCTACTATCCACCATGCTTTTCGTTTGTTGAGTCGTTCGCCGCCGTAGTATTCGATAACGGATTTTCCGATTTGTTTTTTGGAAGATTTTTGGATTTTTCGCAAACGGTTCAGCACCAACCACCTGTTAGTTTCCAGTTTTTCGGCTAGTTCGGTTGTTGTTGCGCCTCGGTTGTCAAGAAGGTAATCAACAATTTTGGTGTCAACATCGTCGATGCAGAAGACGTGCGGGTTTACTTTTCCTCGTTCGTAGGCGAAGAGTTCAAGTTTTGAGAGGTAATCTTTTATGGTGTTTACTTCGGTTTGCAGTTGGTTTACTTTTTGTTCCAGACCTAGGATTTTGTCTGGTTTTGGGGTTTTTTCGAGTTTTTCTAGGATGGCTTCTCGGATGAAGTTGCTTCGTTCGCCTTCGGGTATGCGTAATGCTAGTTCGTTGTATACGTCGTTTGGTAGTTTGGCGGAGACAACTGTAAACTTGGGCATAGTTTTCAACCAAAATATTGTAGACTGGTTGAGGCTAAAAGCGTTTAACGTTTTTTGTGTTTGAAAGTTTGTTAATTAAAAAAGAGGGGGATTTTTGTTCCTTTTTTGAGTCTACAGTGGGTTATGTTCTTCTGAGCATGGACCCGATGTAAACTCCGATGAACGCAAATGGACCGCCGATTACCCATTCTAACACTATTTGTATAGTGACCCAATATGGCATTTCAAGTAGGAATTCTTCTGCAGTGGTTACTGACCCTGGGTGATTGGCGCCTGCTGCTTGGTATGTACCCCAGTCTGTGAAGGTCAAACTTACGGTGAAAAACGCCAAAACTACGCCGCTTA
>JAOZIC010000068.1 GCA_026014605.1 Candidatus Bathyarchaeota archaeon | reverse complement strand
ACGGCTACGTCGCTGGCGTAAAGTTTTGCCATCGAAGTTAACATGGAATCCACACTGTTTTGGTCGATGCTCCAAGCGGCTTTGTAGGTTAACAGCCGTGCAGCTTCGATTTCAGATGCAATTTGTGCCAATCTTGCGCCAATTTGTTGGTAACGGATTATTGGTTGCCCGTAGGATTCTCTTTGTTTTGCATATTGTACGGCAAGCTCTAACGCTCCCTGTGCTGTTCCCACAGCTTGGGCAGCGATAAGAACGCGGCTTATGGAAAAAAATTGCATGGAATAACTAAAGCCGTTGTTTAGTTCACCCAACAGGGCACTGTCGTCCACTTCTACGTTTTTGAAATACACTTCACCGGTCGGGACGCACCGTATACCCATTTTGTTATTCAATTTTCTTACAGATAACCCCGACACATTTGCGTCAACTATGAACAGTGATTGGCTTTTTCTGAGCAGAGTTTTGTCGCCTGTTTGGCATAATACGATTAGAAAATCTGCGGTGGGCGCGTTTGTTATGAGTGTTTTTGTTCCGTTTATTGTCCACCCGTTTACGGTTTTAGTTGCTGTGGTGTCCACGGTGGAGATGTCTG
Source organism: Candidatus Bathyarchaeota archaeon (assembly GCA_026014605.1). Classification (GTDB taxonomy): domain Archaea; phylum Thermoproteota; class Bathyarchaeia; order Bathyarchaeales; family Bathyarchaeaceae; genus Bathyarchaeum. Next base: position 1,732 of record JAOZIC010000068.1, on the reverse strand, counting down.
TTCCACGTTTTGGTTCAGTGAACGCTGCAGCAGATATTGTATCACCTTTGCATAAAGGTGGAAGAAAACGGTTTTTTTGCTCTTCTGTACCATGCATTAAAAGTAGGTCGGTTCCGAAGGTTCCAATCATGCAGGCTATCCCCAGCGAGGAGTCTGCTTTGCACATTTCTTCCATTGCTATGCAGGCTACTAAGTAGCCCTGTTCTTTTCCGCCGTAGGTTTTTGGGATAAACAGGCTTGTGAATCCTTGTTTTGCAGCTTTTTTGTACAGCTCATGTGGAAATTCTTCTTGTTTGTCCAGTTCTAACGCGTGGTCTGCGTTGAAGTTTTTTTGGCAAAACTTGTTAACAGAATTCTTTAGCTGCATCTGCTGTTGGGTCAACATGAAATCCATTAGGAAAGCCACCTTCATTGATTGTTGGTAGATTTAGGATAAAACTGTTCGCAAAACATTACAGGATATTTTTTGGCTAGCGGTCTTGGTACATTTTATCCAAGGTTTTTCTTAGTTGCGCTATGTCATCTTCTAGGTCGGTTATTCTGTTTTGCAGGTTGTTAAAGGCGTCCGTGAATCGGACCTGGTTTTCGAACGCGGTGATTATGTCGTTTCCGTGGTTTTTGAATCCCTTAATCACAAATTCCATTAGATACAAAAATTCAGAGTCCTTTTTGCTTAATTGCCCACGTGCGCGAAAACCGTCAATGAATGCTTTGGCTTTGAGGTATGATTCTTCGTTTTCTTTTCGGGTCTTTTTTAATTGTTCCAGTGCTTCTTCTAGGCTCATTGAAAACTCCCCATTTGACCCATGATATCTTGGTGAGATTGGTATTTAAGCTAAACTTTGCAATGAACAGGTTTTGCAGCCAAAAAAGTTTAATCGAAAACAGGTTTCTGGAAAAAAGTATTGTTGAAAAATATTTGGCGACAAAGAATGCAGTATGTTTATTAGACTTCAAGTGTATATTGTCTAGTAAGATTTACTTTCCAGTACAATGGGGGACAGAAATTGTCTAACAATAAACAGAAAAATGAACTAAAAGCCCAATTAGAGTTGATGGAAAAAGAAATCCTCAACTTGACTGGAAAAGAACAAGCAAGAGCAAGAATAGAATACCAAGAACTTTTGAAACTATACCGCGAAAAATGCGGAAACGAAGAATCAATCTACCTAGTAAGAGCATAACAAACCTCAAAAACCAACCAAAAAGGGCAAAGCAGTTCTGACCATAAAAGAAACAAATCAGATTTTACCTGTTTTTTTAAGAAAAACTCTATTCAACACACATTTAGGTACCTAAATGTACGTGTGAACTTTAAGCAGCAAACTCTTTTTGTTGTCCTAGATTTCAGAAAAACCTAGTTTTCAACATTCCACTGTTATTAGAATACTAATATGCGGCAAGAACGTGTGAAAAACTGCATTACCAAAAATATGTAACGCAAAAATAACCGATCACAAGCCAAACAACAAACATCATTATGTGTTAACCCGAAATTGCTCAGACACTGAAAAACTTTTTCAGCCCGGCACCTCAAGCGGTTGGTAGCCGCAGGCTGAACACCTCGGCCGTAGCCTTGGTGCGTACACCTCGACTCCATCAAGCCCATCTTCTATGGGAGCTTTCGTCCATGACGGAGGCCTGTTACCAGGTCTCAATGTCAGGGAGTGGTCGCCTCGTTTCAGGAGTGGCTTCGAGCTTAGATGCTTTCAGCTCTTATCCACGACAGCGT